>JAQGKJ010000245.1 GCA_028290165.1 Bradyrhizobium sp.
CCACGTGGTGCTGGCGTTGCCGTTCATCGTGGCGGGGGCGGTCATTCTGTGGAGCCAGCGCAACGCCTTCCGCGCGCTCAGCCTCGGCGAGGAGACGGCGCAAAGCCTCGGTGTCGACGTCGGGCGGCTGCGGCTGATGGTGATCGCGGGCGTCGCGCTCGGGGTCGGCGGCGCGGTCGCGGTGACCGGCACCATCGGCTTCATCGGCCTGGTGGCGCCGCATCTGATGCGGCCGTTGATCGGCCATGATCCGGCGCGGCTGCTGGTTCCGAGCGCGCTCACCGGCGCGGCGCTGCTGCTCGCCGCCGACATCGCCGTGCGCATCATTCCATCCACCAGCGACATCAAGGTCGGCGTGCTGACCTCACTGATCGGCGTGCCGTTCTTCCTCTATCTGATCAGGCGCGAACGGCGTGCGCTCGGCGGAGGCGTCGCATGACCGAAGCCTTCCTCACCGCGCAGGGCGTCAGCGTGAGATTGTCCGGCCGCACCGTGCTGAGCGATGTCTCGCTGGCGCTGTCGCCGGGCCATCTGGTCGCGCTGGTGGGGCCGAACGGCGCCGGCAAGACCACGCTGCTGCGCGCCCTGGCCGGCCTGGTGCCATCCGACGGCGCCATCCATGTCGGCGGCGACGCGCTGTCGGCGCTGCCGTTGCGCGAACGCGCGCGGCGCTTCGCCTATCTGCCGCAGGGCCACATCGTGCACTGGCCGCTCGCGGCGCGCGATATCGTGGCGCTCGGCCGCTATCCGCATGGTGCCACCGACCCGGGGCGATTGATGCCGCGGGACAGCGAAGCGGTGCTGCGGGCGATGCAGGCGGCCGACGTGGTCGAATTCAGCGCGCGCCGCGTGACCGAACTATCGGGCGGCGAGCGCAGCCGGGTCGCGCTCGCGCGCGTGCTCGCAGTGGAAGCGCCTGTCATCCTCGCCGATGAGCCGACCGCCTCACTCGATCCACGCCACCAGATCGACGTGATGAAGACGCTGCGCGCAGCCGCCGACCGGGGCACGCTGGTGATCGTGGTGACGCATGATCTCGGGCTCGCCGCGCGATTTGCGGATACCGTGCTGGTGCTGTCCGAAGGCCGCCTGGTGTCGCAGGGCGCGCCGTCGGACGCGCTGTCGGAGCAGGTCATGGCCGAGGTATTCCGGATCAGCGCCTATCGCGCGGAATATCGCCGCGAGGCCGTGATCGTGCCATGGGCGGAGATCTGATGAACAGCCGCGTCGGATTTGCATGGCGATCGGCCGCCCTCGCGGCGCTTGCGATGCTCGGCGGAGCATTGTTTGCGCCCGCACAGGCGGCCGGCCTGCCGCGCATCGCCTCGATGAACGTCTGCACCGATCAACTGCTGGTGCAACTCGCCGATCCCGGACAAATCCTCGGGCTCAGCCGGTTTTCGCGCGACGCCTGGCAATCCTTTGTCGCCGACGACGCGCGCCGCTATCCGGCGCTGTCGGGCGGCGCCGAGGATATTCTGGTGCTCAAGCCCGACATCGTGGTGGCGAGCCTGTTCGACAAGCGCTCCACGCGCGAGCTTCTGAAAGAGAACGGGCTTCGGCTCGCCGAACTCGCGGTGCCGCGCAACCTCGACGAAGTGAAGGCGCAAATCCGCCGGATGGGCGAGATCACCGGGCACCCCGATCGCGCGGTGCCGGCAATCGCCCGGCTCGATGCGGCGATCGCGCGGGCCCGTCGGGCCGTGGTGGAAAAGCATTATCGGGTGCTGCCACTGTCCCGGCGCGGCTTCGTGGCCGGCAGCGACAGCCTGGTCAGTTCGCTCCTCACCGAGACCGGGCTGCTCAATGCGGCCGGCGATATCGGCGTCGCCGCTGGCGGTTTTGCTTCGCTCGAGGCGATCGTCAGCGGAAGGCCGGATTTTCTTCTGGTGTCGGACGCCGGCGACCGCGCCGAGGATGAGGGCCGCGCGTTCCTGCTGCACCCCGCGCTCGAGCGTTTCTACCCCTCGCAAAAACGCATCGTCATTCCGGAACGGCTGACCGTGTGCGGCGGCGTGATGCTCGCCGACGCGCTGGATTTGCTGGTGAGCGAACTGCGGCGGGTGGAGCGGTAGAACCTTCCGTCGTCCCTGCGAAAGCAGGGACCCATAACCACCGGCGTCAATGATTTTACAGGTTGCTGGTCGTTCTTTCTTTTCCACGACAGAGGTCACGGAGTATGGGTCCCTGCTTTCGCAGGGACGACCATATCAGAGCAACCGAGCTCACCCCGTCAGCACCGGGCCGCCGGCTTTCTTCCAGGCGTCGATGCCGCCGGCGATATGGGCGGTGTTGGCGAGGCCCGCCTCCTTGGCGGCCGCGACCGCCATCGCCGAGCGCTCGCCGAAGGCGCAGAAGAACACGATGCGCCGTCCGGTCGCAGCCGCCACCTCGCGCAACATGCCGCCGGGCTGCAGGCTTTCGCCGATCGTGGGGTAGGGCGTGTGCAGCGCGCCCGGCAGCGTGCCGTGCTTGGCGCGCTCGCTGTTCTCCCTGAGATCGACCAGCAAGATATCGGGCCGGCCGAGGCTCTCTATACCCTCGCGCGCGGTGAACGACAGTCCCTGTTTGGCCAGATCGTCCTGATGCAGGCCGACATGCATGTTCGCCGGCAAAACGACATCCATCATCTTCGGGTTCGGCAGGTTCAGATTTCCCATCAGCTCGACATATTCGTCGACCGAGCGCACCTGCAGCCGAGGATTGAAGCGCTTCTCCTCGCCGATGGTAGAGACGGTGTCGCCTTTGTAGTCATGGGCGGGAAATACCATGGTCTCGTCGGGCAGCTTCAGCAGCCGGCCGAAAATGGAATCATATTGCGCCCGCGCGCTGCCGTTCTGGAAATCGGTGCGGCCGGTGCCGCGGATCAGCAGCGTGTCGCCGGTAAACACCCGATCGCCCATCAGGTAGCTGTAGGAATCGTCGGTATGGCCGGGCGTGTACATCACGTCGAGGCTAAGACCCTCGATCGTCACCTTGTCGCCCTCGGCGACCCGCATCGCCACCACGTCGGCCTTGCTCTGCTCGCCCATGATGGTGACGCAGTGGGTGCGGTCGCGCAGTTCGCCGAGCCCGGTGACATGGTCGGCGTGCAGATGGGTGTCGACCGCCTTGACCAGTTTTAGATCCAGCTCGCGCAGCAACTGGCAGTAGCGATCGACTTTCTCCAGCACGGGATCGAGGATCAGCGCCTCGCCGCCGGCGCGGCTGGCCAGGAGATAGCTGTAGGTTCCCGAAACGCTGTCGAATAGCTGTCGAAAGATCATGGTGTGCCTTCCGCCATGGCGGTTGAAACCAGTGCAATCGACAGCAAGGCAACGGTCGCTAAATGACGAAGAAATCCGCGCATGACAAAATACTCCTCAAGGCCGAACCAATGTATAGCCGTTTTCGGTCAATGACAGGATTTGCCCGACGCCGACCTGGACCGGGATAGCTACCGGGATGATATCCGGCCGCTTGCCGGTTTCGCGCTCGATGGTATCGACGGTGTTCAGGCAGACGTCGAAGCGGACGCCTTGCGCCACCAGGCTTTCGACCAGCTTGCGGTTGGCATTTTCGGGCCGCAGCAGATCGATGCCCGGGCCGAAGGTCACCACCTCGATCGCGACCTTGTCGGGATCGTAGGCCTTCAGCAGGTTGTAGGCGACGCTGATCACGAGGTTTTGCGTCTTCGGATCGCTGTCCGAGAGTTGCAACACGATGCGGTGTTCGGCAAACGGCTTGTCCGGTAGCGGCGCCTGCTCGGCGCGGGCGGACGCAGCCGGTGCTGCCATCAAAGCGGCGGCCACGCATCTACCAAGCGTGCGCAAAATCGACCGTCGATATGTCGAAAACTGCCTCATCCCTGTCCCGCAATGCCTGGATTGTCGTCGACGCCCCTCAACGTCACGCCCGTACCGCGCTGATCGCGCGGCGTCCCGGAACGCAAATGCTTGCCGAGAACATCCCACACCGGCGTACCCTTCTGCTCGTTGACCGACGCCCATCCCGCCACCTTGTAACTCCTGGCCGCATCGAGGGTGCGGCCGTTGTCGAGTTTCAGGTCGGAAATCCGGCGCCCGACGCTTTCCGTGGGCGTACAGGTATAGGCAAAACCGCCGACTCGGACCATGTCGCCGCCCTGCTGATGATAGGGATCTGCGTTGAACAGATTGTCGCAGACGTCTTCAAGGACGTCCTTGATCTGGCCGCCGGTCATGTTCTGCACGTAGCTTTCGGGATAGGTGATGGCGGTCTCGGTCAGCACGTCTTCTATAGTGACCGGCTGGCCCGGCAATACGCTGGAGCCCCAGCGAAAGCCCGGCGACAGCGCGATCTCGGCGTCGAATTCGCTGCACAGCGCGTCGCAGATCAATTGATCGACGGTGCCGCCGAAATTGCCGCGGCGATAGAGCAGGCGATCGGCGGTTACGATCTTCTCGGCATAAGCCGCGGCATGGGCACCGCGCATCTTGTCGATCAGCGCCGCCATCGCCGCATCGGGTTTAAGCAATTCCGAGAACACCGGCAGCAATCGATAGCGCGCATCGGCCACCCGGCCTTTTGTAATCTCGAGATCGAGCACGCCCAGGAATTTTCCGCTCGAGCCCGCATTGGTGACGAGCGTGGCGCCGCCGGCATTGGCCACGGGGATCGGCTGCGGCACGGCGTCATGGGTGTGGCCGCCGAGGATCACGTCGATGCCCGAGACGCGGCTTGCGAGTTTCAAATCGACGTCCATGCCGTTATGCGACAGCAGCAGGACCGCATCGACCTTGTCGTTGGTTCGCAAGCCATTGACCAGTTTCTGCAACTCGTCGTCACGAATCCCGAACGTCCAGTCCGGCGTGAAGCGTTTGGGGTGCGCGATCGGCACATAGGGAAAGGCCTGCCCGATCACGGCGACACGATAGCCGCCGATCTCCTTGATCATGGCGGGCTTGAACACGCGTCCCGAGGCGGGATCGAAGGCTTTGGCGTCGTTGAACGCGGCTTCTTCGGTGAGATAAACATTCTGCGCCAGGAATTCGCCCTTGAAGCGCTCGAGGTTGCTGCGCAGCGCCTTCTCGCCATAGGTGAATTCCCAGTGCCCGGTCATCGCCTCGATGCCCAGCAAATTCGCGGCCTCGACCATGTCGGCGCCCTGCATGGCGTTGGCAAGTCCTGTACCCTGCCACAGATCGCCGCCATCGAGCAGCAGCGAGCGCTCGGGCCCGGCATCGCTGCGCATGCGATCGATCAAGGTTTTAAGATGCGCGAAGCCGCCGAGCTTGCCGAAGCGGGCGGCGGATTTCTCGAAATCCAGATACGTGAAGGCATAGGCGTCGGCGCTGTCCGGCCTGATGCCGAAGCGGTCGAGAAAGGCGCGGCCGACCAGGTGCGGCGGCCTTCCGGCCATCGCACCGATCCCGAGGTTGACGCTGGGTTCGCGGAAATAGACCGGCAACAGCTGCGCATGCGTGTCGGTCATGTGCAGGACGCGCGCATTGCCGAAGCGTTCGAACTCGTAGACGCTCGGGTTTTCGGCGCTGCGCGCGAACCGCGGCAGCGCCGCTGCCAGCGTGGCAGCGCCCGTGAGTTTGAGAAAATTGCGGCGGCGGATGGTCATGCGAAGTCTCCGCGCCTCCAAAAAGGGCCTAACAAGAGGGCTTAAAGAGGGCTTTAGCGTATTTCGAGCGCCTTCCAGGCCTCTTTTTCGCTTGTGGCCTGGTAGATCGAAGCTTTTGCCAGCGCCTCGGCTTCCTTCGACGACGCAACCGCCGCGTCGAAGTCACCCTTGTCGGCGGCTTTTTTCGCATCCGCCAACGCCGCGGCCGTCACGGTCCATTGATTGCGCAAGGCGCCTGCTTCCTTGTTGGCGGCTTCGGCCGCGGCATAGGCCGCCTTGAAATCGGCCTCGGAACTCGCCGCCAGCACTGACGTCGAGGCTGCGATCACGAGCGCCAATGACAGCGAGAAGACGGAAGTGCGCATCTTGTTGCTCATGGCCGCGCTCCCGGACCGGAGATCGGCAGGCCGTTGCTGACATAGGACAGATAATATTCGAGGTCGCGGTATTCGTCGGCCTGCGGCTCGAGCGGCACGCCGCGGATCTGGCTGTTGCAGGTCGTGAAGCGCCGGCTGATCGTGCCCATGCCGCTCCACTCGGAACGGTAGATCGGCATGGCATTGAGGATTCCGAGCGCGGGCGCCAGCACTTCCGCGCGGATCCGCTCGCCCGGACTCTGCACGTGGCAGGTGGCGCAGGAGAAATTGAGTTGCCCGCGGCGCGTGTAGAAATAGCGCTTGCCGTTCTGGTAGGCCTCCAGCGCACGCGGATCTCTGGGGATCTTGATGTCGAACGGTTTGCCGCGCGAGGTGAACGCCATGTAGGCGGTCAGCGCCGCCATTTCGTCTTTCACATAGGAGAACGGCGCCTCGCCATTGGCCTCGCGGCAGCGGTTCAACGCCAGCTCCAGCGTAATGACGTTGCCTTCCTTCTCGTCGAAATACGGATAGTTCTGGCGAATGCCGATGCCGCCATTGGGAAAGCAATCCGCGTAGCTCTTGCCGTTCTTGAACGGCTTTGAGAACATCTCCTTGCCCATGTCGAGCGAGAACTCATAGGGCGGGAATTGTTCTTTCTCTTCCCATTGCCGGTGCATGTCCTCGTTCATCGAGTACGGGCCGTTGACGAAATCTTGCAGCTTCAGCTTGGGAAATTTCCGGGTGAAGTATTTCTGGAACGCTTTCGCATCCGCCACCGGATCGGGCGTGTCCGCGGCGATGGCGGACGGCACAGCGCAAAGCGCCAACGTCACAAGCGCAACAGCGGCCGAGGCAAAATGGATCGCAGATCGCACGTATGCCTCCTTTATTGAATCTTCGCCGTGGTCGTGTCGCTCTCGCCCTTGTTGTCGACCCAGCTGATTTTCAGGTCGTCGCCCTTCTTGCCGCCCTTGAAAGCGAACTTGACATAGGGGTCCTTGGAGACGGCGGCGCCCCAGTCGGCGACGAACACGGGCTTGCCGTCATATTCAAAGGTCAATTCCTGGATGAAATGCGGCGGAATGAGCCCGCCCTTGGCGTCCTTGACGAAGCCGGAATCCATCGGATGCTGGATCAGCGCCTGGACTTCGGTGGTGTCGCCGTTCGAGGTGGCGCGCACGCGAATGGTCGATGCCATCAGAATATTCTCCTTAGCTCACTATTTTTCGCATGATCTTGCGTATCAACCGCCGCAGCCGCCGACGGTGACTTTGACTTCCTTGGTTGCGCTGTAGAGCTTGCCGCCGGCTTCCACGATCGCGATCACGTTGCTGGTCTTCGCCATCTTCAGGCGATTGGCCACGCTCGGCATCGTGCCTGCCGGAATCCTGTAGGACGCCGCCAGCGCGTTCGGATTCTCCGCGACCAGGATCGAGATCGAGGTGACCTCGGTGAGGCCCGTGCTGACCGAGATCGGAACCACCGCGCCGTTCTCGGCGATTTCCGGCGCATCCAATTTGACCTTGTCCGATGGCTCCGCGGTCCTGCCATAGAGCGCCTTGATGGCCTCGGCATCGCTCTTGGCCTTGAACGCAGCTTCCGGATATTTGTCATTGGCTGCGGCGAACGCCGGCGCCAGGCTGAAGGCATTATTGCCGAGGCCGACCAGCGCGACCGCGCCCGCGCCCTGCAATATCAGGCGTCGCGTCGTCGAAAACCCGTTGTCAGTGGCCGTCATCCAAATTCTCTCCCAAAGGCGCGTTCGCCGTCATAATGTCTGCAGGAAATCCACCACCGCGTTGATCTCCTGCTCGGTCAAAATGCGATTTCGTCCGAACGGCGGCATCACGGTCTGCGGATTGCGCCTGGTTTCATCGGTAACGATCGCGACGAGCTCGTTACGGTCAGGGTATTTGCTTCTGATATCCTTCAGTGGCGGCCCGATGGTGCCGGGAAGATCGCCGCCCTTGATCTCGTGGCAGGTCAGGCAATTGCCCTTGCCGCGATCGAATGCGAGTTTTTGGCCTTCGGCTGCGGCGGATTGCGCGGCGGCAGGGCCAGCGAGCGCGAGCGCGCCGATCAGTAGCGTCAATGCGAGCGCAGGAATTGTGACGAGCCTGGTCGATGGATGGTCGGTCAAGGGCGTTTCCCGCTGGCTCATTTCGGCTGCATGGTGTCGAGCGGTCCGGTGGTGCGCGGCGTCAGGTCCCGTCCCTCTGCCGTGGACATGATCTTGACATCACTGGGGTCGGCGCATGCGCTCATGCACGGTTTGGCCATCGTATCAGGTCTGGGATCGGTCCAGATGAAAGCGTCGCGATTTTGCATTTTGACTTTCGGCAAACTGTCGCGGTCGGCAACGAATTCACTGGGAACGGCATCGTTCAGGTTCAGAATATACGCGGTCAAAGCATAAACGTCATCGACTGACAATGTGTGCGGCGCCGGCATCGGCATGGCGCGGTTAATGTAGTCCCATAATGTCGGCGCAAACGGCCAATAGCTGCCGACCGTCGGCTCGGGGCGGTCGTCCCGGAGTGTTCCCGCGCCGCCCACCAGCTTGGGAAAGCGGCCTTCGCCTTCGCCAAAGGTTCCATGGCAGGCGGCGCATTGCTCCGCATAGACTTCCGAGCCCCTCTGGACCGTGCCTTTGCCGGGAGGCAGGCCCGCTCCATCGTCGCCGCGCGCGTCGATATCCCAGCCGGCGATCTGCTCGGCCGTGGCTTTGGCGCCATAATCGTAGAAGCCGGGCTCCGCCGCGCGCGAAAAACTGGCGGAGGCGACGATCAGGCCCGCGCAGAGCAGCAGCGAAACCTCACGCGAGTTGAACATCGAACGCGCTCCCGTCAGGTTTGATCTGCCAGGTCTGGATCGAATTGTTGTGGTAGACTGAATTCGATCCACGCAGCTTTCGCAGTTGCGCAATCGTCGGCTGCACATAGCCGGTCTCGTCGATCACGCGCGATTGCAACAGCGCGGGCGCGCCATCCCAGCGCCATGCGAACGTGAATTTCGTCAGCGCCTTCGACAGCACCGGCTCATGCAGCCGCGCGTTCTGCCAATTGGCGCCGCCATCGGTGGAGACGTCGACCCGCCTGACCTTGCCGTTGCCGGTCCACGCCAATCCCCTGATCTCGTAGAGGCCCGGACGATCCAGCGGCTTTTCGGGGCAGGGGAAGGTGATGACGGATTTGGCGTCGATCAGCCAGGTGAATCCGCGCGACGTGCCGTCCGGCATCAGGTCGGTGTATTTCGAGGTTTCCTCGCGCGAGAACCATGGCTTGTCGCCGAGTTTGATGCGTCGCAGCC
>JAQGKJ010000268.1 GCA_028290165.1 Bradyrhizobium sp.
TACCGACTTTCGCGTGCGCAAATCGATCAAGCTGCTCGTGGAGGGCGTCGGCGCCGAGATCGAACTCGATGCGATCGCGCGCGAGGCCGGGCTCTCGCGTCCGCATTTCTACAAACTGTTCCGGACCCAAACCGGCGTCACGCCGCACCTCTACATCAACACGCTGCTGATGGAAAAGGCGCTGGACTCGCTGGTGGCCACCGAAGCGTCGATCGCCGACATCGGCTTCGATCTCGGCTTTTCGTCGCAGAGCGGGTTCACGCACTTCTTCGCCGCCAATGTCGGCATGGCGCCATCGGACTATCGGCGCGCTGCCAAGGTTCTGAGGGCCTGACCGGGCAAGCCGGCGCGCGAAAGCATACTGACGATCAAGTCCGGGCCGCACAGACCGATAGGATGGCGGCGGACGCGGCCGGCGAAGGACCGTCACGGCAGAGGAGGACAAGGGCCGACATGGCGTCGAACATTTCAGCCGACCCTCGCGCACCGGCTGGCGCAAGCCGGCGGCTCGCTCGCGCCCCAGCGCGGATCGAGTGCGGGTGGCGCTGATGACAAAATTCATCGAACGCCATCCGTTGTGGGCATTCCTCATTCTGATCGCGGTCGCGGCGGCGTTGTGGTTGATTTTCGCAACCTGGCCACAAGGTCTGGAAGACGCCTTCGGAAGGAAGAAAGTGTTTCTCAGTGCCGTGTTCAACGGCATCACGCTCGGCGGCCTGTACTTCCTGGTGGCGAGCGGCTTCACCCTCATCTTCGGGCTGATGCGCAATGTCAACCTCGCGCACGGCTCGCTCTATCTGTTCGGCGGCTATATCGGCTATGCGGTCAGTGTCGCAACCGGCTCCTGGTTGCTGAGCTTCGCCGCGGCCTTCATCGTCGTCGCGCTGGTCGGTGTCGCGATGCAGATCTTGGTGTTCCGTCGCATCGAGGGGCAGGATCTGCGTCAGACCATGGTGACAATCGGGCTGTCGATCGTGTTTGCCGACCTGATGCTATGGGCCTTCGGCGGCGACATCTACCAAATCCAGACGCCGCACGCATTGGTTGGTCCGATCGAGTTGCCGTTCGTCACCGCCGTCAAGTCTTCGGGCGAGGCGGTCTATCTGCAATACCCGATGGTGCGCCTGGTCATCTTCGTCGCGTCGGTTGTTATCGGCGTCGCCATGTGGCTCGCCCTCAATCGCACGCGCATTGGCATGATTGTGCGCGCCGGCGTCGATGATCGTGACATTCTGGCGGCGATGGGCGTGCGCATTCAGTTGGTGTTCGTCCTGGTCTTCGCCCTCGGCGCCGGCCTTGCGGGTATGGCCGGCGTCGTCGGCGCCACTTTTCAGTCGATCTCGCCCGGCGAGGACATCCGCTTCCTGCTCGCCTCGCTCGTCGTCGTCATCATTGGCGGTATGGGGTCGATTCCCGGCGCGGCGCTCGGCGCTCTGATCGTCGGCCTCGCCGAGCAGCTCGGCTCGGTCTATATTCCGACTTACGCGATAGTGGTGACGTTTTTGATCATGGTGCTCGTGCTGGCCGTTCGGCCGCAGGGCCTGCTGGCGGGCCGCTAGCGATGTCGATCACGCAAGACGCGCGACTTCAACCCGGCAACCCGGCGGCGGCGACGCCAATCAACGGTCTCGCTCGCGCGGATTTAGCCAACCCCGCCGCCTGGGCCGTCGCGTTCATCCTGATCGTCATGCCGCTCATTGCCAACGGCTTCTTCCTGGTCGAGATCTTCGGCACTACCCTCATTCTCGGCACCGTTGCGCTGAGTCTGATGTTCCTGGCTGGCTACGGCGGCATGGTCAGCCTGATGCAGCTGACGATCGCGGGCCTTGCCGGTTACATGACCGCGGTGCTCGGCGTCAGCGGTAACGCCAACATCAGCCTGGGATGGCCGTGGTGGTTCGCGACTCCGGTGGCGCTCGCTTTGGCGACGCTGTTCGGCACGGTCGGCGGGGCGCTCGCGGTACGCACCGAGGGCATTTATACGATCATGATCACGCTTGCCATCGCATCGGCGTTCTACTACTTCACCAATCAGAATTGGGAGATCTTCAACGGCCACACCGGCATCAACAGCATCGTAACGCCGCATTTCTGGGGCGTCGATTTGCGCGCGGATGTCCCGTTCTATTATGTGATACTCGTTATCGCCGAGCTCTGCTTCGGCACGGTCAGTTATCTCTCGCGCTCGCCGTTCGGGCTGGCCTTGCAAGGCGTGCGCGATAATCCGCGCCGCATGGCGGCGCTCGGATTCAATGTCAACGCGCACCGCGTCGCCGCCTACGCATTCGCTTCCTTTGTGGCTGCGCTCGCCGGCGTTCTGCAGGTCTGGAACTACCGTCAGATCTCGCCTGGTTCGGTCGGCGTCGAACGGGCGATCGACATTCTCATCATCGCCGTCGTCGGCGGCATCACGCGTCCGATCGGTCCATTCATCGGCGCCCTGATTTTTGTCCTGCTGCGCGCTTTCACCCTCGATTTTCTGGTCGCGATCGGGCTCGACGGCAATCGCTTCCGCCTCTTGATCGGTCTGGGCTTTCTCGCCATCGTGCTGTTCTCCCCGGACGGCATCGTCGGGCTTTGGGAGCGCTGGCGCCGCCGGGGCGAGCAAGGACAGCCGCAACCAGGCGGAGGCCGTCATGGATAGCGTCGCGCACCGCCTTTCGGCCATGGGTGCCGGAGCCGCGCTCGAATTGCGCGGCGTGACCCGGCTTTTCGGTGCGCTCGCGGCGCTGACCGACGTCAC
>JAQGKJ010000346.1 GCA_028290165.1 Bradyrhizobium sp.
GTCCCCGGCCGCACCCCGGCGGACCATACCAAGGCTTGGTTCACAAAACAGTACTTGCACGCGTATCCGCGTGGGCCGGCGCATCGCATCACGTGACCCGAACCGGCGAATTTCCGTTGCCAAACAAGGGCGATGGCTCCCCTGGGTGGCCGGGATTCTGTTCCAAAAGATACCAAACCTAAAGGCTTCCCACTTAGATTTTCGGGCTTGAGTTCCATCAACGGCGAGACCATGGGCAGCGCTGCATCGCCTCTCCTGAATCCAATTGCGGCTGAACTTGAACGCGTGGGCTCCAAACCGACGCCGCAGACGCTGACGCGTCGTGCCGGTCAGCGCCGCCAGATGCTCGTCGTGCAGGCCGTCAGCTGCTCGCTCATCACGTTGATCCTGCTGGTTTATTGTTACGCCGGCACGATCCCGATGGTCGTTCCCTCGGCCTACTTCCTGTCCGGGATCGGTTTGATCGGATTTTTTGTCGTGCTGTCCGAATCCCATTTCAACGACAGATTCGCGGATCACTACCTCACCATCTTCCAGGTCAGCGGCCATGTCGCCCTCCAGCTCGGCTTCCTGCTGGTGGCGCCTAAAATCGGCTACGCTTTCCTCTGCGTGCTGTTCCTGATCTTCGAATTCGGCGCGCTGCGGATGACCTCCCGACAGGCAACCATTGTCTGGACCCTCACCACGATGGGACTGGCGCCGATTTTTCTGCTTACCAGCACGCCGATCGGCATGCCGGTCGCGACGCACGTCGAACGACTTGCGGCGATGCTTTGCTATGTGCTCACGATCGGACAATGTGCGTTCCTCGGCCTGTACGGCAGTTCGTTGCGCAACATGCTGTACAAGCGAGGCTTCGAGCTCAGGGAAGCCTACAAGCGCATCGAAGAGCTCGCCGAACTCGACGAGCTGACCGGCTCGTTCAACCGCCGCTGCATCATGCGAATGCTGGATGACGAGATCGCCCGGGCGCAACGCATCAACGTGCCCTGCTCGATCGCGCTGATTGATCTCGACTGGTTCAAGCGCGTCAACGACGCCTACGGCCACCCCACCGGCGACGAGGTGCTCCGAACCTTCGCGATCACCGTGTTCGCCAACATCCGCAACATCGACAGGTTCGGCCGTTACGGCGGCGAGGAATTCCTGCTGGTGCTGCCCGATACGCCAAATGACGCGGCCACGCGCATCCTTGACCGGCTGCGCGCGATCATCGCCGATCTCGACTGGAGCGCGTTCTCGCCCGGCATGCGAGTGACGATTTCCGCAGGCGTCGCGACGCTCGGACCGGATGAGTCCGAAGACACATTTCTCGCCCGCGCCGATAGCGCGCTTTACGCAGCCAAAGGACGAGGACGCAACCGCATCGCCAGCGCCTGAAATTATATCGCTTCCGTTTCCGGTGACGAAGAAACTGTCACCGGTCTATATGCCCGAATGCTCCAGGATAGAGTCATGAGTTCGAAATCCGCCGTTACCTCCGAAAGCCTGCTCGACGAGTTGCAGAACACGCTCTCGCACGGGACTGTAGCCCGCCGGGTCGAAACCCTGCGCCGCGTGACCGACCTTTTCATCGACGGCGCGGTGGATTTTTCGGACGAACAGATCGGGCTGTTCGACGACGTCTTCCAGTGTCTGATGGATCACATCGAGACCTCCGCCAAGGCGCTGTTAGCCAACCGTCTGGCGCCGATCGACACCGCGCCGCCGTTCACCATTCGCGCGCTGGCGTTCGACGATCTGATCGAGGTCGCCGCTCCAGTGCTGTCCCGATCGGAGCGGCTCGACGACGACACGCTGATCGAGACCGCGCGCAACAAGAGCCAGGCGCATTTGATGGCGATTTCAACGCGAAGGGTCCTGAGCGGTGCGGTGACCGACGTGCTGGTGCTGCGCGGCAACGACGAGGTGATCCATTCGACCGTCAACAATCCCGGCGCGGAATTTTCCGAGCGCGGCTTCACCCGCCTCATCACTCGCGCCGAGGGCGACGACAATCTGACGACCTGCCTTGGCATGCGTCCGACGATACCGCGGCATCTCTACCTGAAACTGCTCGCGAAGGCCTCGATCACGGTGCGGGGGCGGCTTGAAGCCGCCAACCCGCAGCAGGCCGGCGAGGTGCCGTCGGCGGTGCGTGAGGCGACGCAACGCGCGCGCGCCGCGCCCTCTGCCATCAGCCGCGAGACGGCAATCGCCCACGCACTCGTCAAATCGCTACACGAGGACGGCAGGCTCGACGAACATCAGGTGGCGGCGTTTGCCGAGGCCGGCAAATTCGACGAGGCCAACGCGGCGGTCGCAGCACTCGCCAACGTCTCGGTGTCGATCGCCGAGAACATGATGATTGAGACCCGCGCCGAGGGCGTCATGATCCTGGCCAAGATCTCGGGGATGTCGTGGTCGACGGTGAAGGCGATCATCAACATGCGCGACGATCTGTCGGGCATGGAGCCGTCCGATCTTGGGGCATGCAAGGCCACCTACGAACGGCTGCGGCCTTCGACGGCACAGCAGGTGCTGCGCTTCCACCGCATGCAGCAGACCGCGGCACCGGCACCGGCGGCGTGAAGGTCAGGCGCTTGCTGCAAACAAGTCCCAGCGGCCCGGGAGACCTTTGAGTTCGTACGATCCCCGTTCCGCAAATTTCAGGCCGGCGCCCGCCACAAGATCGGTGACAACTCTCGACACCAGCACTTCACTCCGCCGGGATTGCGCCATTACCCGGGCGGCCGCGTGAACCGCAATACCTCCGATGTCGCGCCCCCTTATCTCGATTTCGCCGGTGTGAAGACCTGCGCGCAACGGCAAACCGATTTGCTGAGCCGCCGTTCCGAACGCCAAAGCGCATCGGACGGCGCGGCCGGGTCCATCGAACGTCGCCAGAATGCCATCGCCGGTATTCTTGACCAAAATTCCGCGATGCTTCTCGATCATCTGCTGCGCGATGAGATCGTGACTATCCAGCAACCGACGCCAGTTTTGGTCGCCCATTTCCGCGGCGCTGCGCGTCGAATCGATGATGTCGGTAAACAGAACCGTAGCCAGAACCCTCTCAAGTTCAGTCGATGAACCTTCGCGATGCCCGGTGACAAATTCCTCGATGTCGCCGAGCAAGGCTTCGGTATCGCCGGTCCAGAAGGCGTGGTCGCCGTCGGGATACTCAATATACTTGGCGCCGGGGATTTGCGCTGCCAGACTCCGACCCAGTACCACCGGGGTCATGGCGTCCGTGCGCCGGTGGAGGACAAGGGTAGGAACGCGCACGCTCGGAAGGATCGATCGTATGTCGATCTGCGCATTCAATATTGTAAATGCCTTGAAGGCTCCCGGGCTAGCTGAAAGCCGTTGAAACTTGGCGAATTGAGCAAGGGCGTCGGGTCTTGTTGCCTGGCTCGGCATGAGCAAGTTGATCATGGCTCCGCTGCCCCAAAGCTTCAGGCGTTGGCGTATTCGTTCCTCGGGATCGTCGGACAGCTCGCTTGAGCGCACAAAGCCGCCAAAAAGAATGAGATGCGATACGCGCTCTGGATACGTCGCGGTGAACAACGCACTCATCGCGCAACCTTCGGAGAATCCGAGCAGGACGGCTTGCTGCGCGCCGATGTCATCCATGATGGCGCGAACGTCGTCCATGCGTTGTTCGAGGGAAGGCGCGCCGGACATCCTGTCGGATAATCCCTGCCCCCTTTTGTCGAACGTAACGACGCGGGCGAAATTCGACAGGCGGCGCAAAAAGGCAGTGTATCCGGGTATCTCATGCAAGAATTCGACATGCGACACCACGCCCGGAACCAGAATAATATCGACCGGTCCATCGCCCATCACCTGATAGGCGATGTTGACGTCGCCGCTCAGCGCGTAGCGCGTTTCGGGCAGAACAAAATCGTTCATTGGCAGCGGTCCCCAGGTACAGAGCGATCCTCTTCCCTGGGGGTAAGCGGGTCAACAGCGCAAAGGGCCTATATTTGTCGTTCGGCACCGACAGGCAATAACTCGGCTTCTGCCGCTAAAACCGCAGCAGCCTCGATCCCGCCAGCGCGCCGACGGCGGTCACGAGCGCAGTGGCGATGGTATACCAGGTCGCCACAAACAGCGGGGAATCGTCGGTGCAGTGCGAGGCGTAGAGCGTCGCCGCCAGACCTGCCGACAACAATCCGGCGATGGCGCCGGCGACCGCCGGCCGCGCCGGCGCGCCGTGCCGCAGGCCGAACAGCGCCGCCGCCAGCAGCGGCAGCGAGATCAGCGGGATCGCGGTCAGGCACGTGCGCGAATTGCTGCCGACCAGGCGGGTCATCATCGGCAGCCGCTGCGGCATCATCATCTCGCCTGATATGCCCGCGACCAGAAGTCCGGCCGGGATCAGCAGCAGCCACGCCCAGCCCTGCAGCGAGGCCTCCGGCCGCGACAAATGCAGGCTGATGGCGATCGCCGAGATCGCCAGCGCCAGCGTCACCAAGAACTTCAGATCGAAGAACGGATTATGCATCGCGGTCATGACGTCCGGACGGACGCCGAGGCTAGCGAGGAACATCGCCACCGAAACCGGCGCCGCTGACAGCAGCGCCAGCGCCAGCACGAATCCGACCGGCCGCGCGCGGTGCGCATTATCGGCGGCCAGCGTTCTTATCAGCTGATCGGTTTCCATTCTCACGGCTCCCGTAGTTTGGCGGTGAGGCTGGCAAGCCCGCGATGCAGCGCTACCCGCACCGCGCCCTCGCTCATCGAGAATTTCGCGGCGGTATCCTTGATCGACGCGGCGTCGACCGCGATCGCCTGCAGAACGTCACGCTGACGAGCCGGCAGGGACTGTAGCTGGGCCGCGACCTCGCTTGCAGGGACGCTCTCTGCCGCGGGCTCGCTCGGGATCGTGTCGGCGAAATCGTCGATATCAACGAAAACCCGCCGGCCGCGGCGGCGCAGCTGATCGATCAGCTTGTTGCGGGCGATCGCAAACAGCCACGGCGCGAACGGCGCGTTGGCGTCCCAGGTATGTCGCTTTAGATGCACCGCCAACAAAATGTCCTGCACGATGTCCTCGGATTGATCGACCGGTTGCCCTGCCCGCGCGAGACCGCGGCGCGCCGCGGCCCGGAGCACCGGCGTGACGGCCTTGAGCAGACGATGATACGCCGCACTGTCGCCTGCGATGGCCGACCGCATCAGGCCGGTCCATTCGTCATCCCGTTCGCGCACGCG
>JAQGKJ010000347.1 GCA_028290165.1 Bradyrhizobium sp.
AGTTTCGCGCTGTCGCGCAAACGCACTCGGTCCCACCTCTCCCCTTGTGGGAGAGGTCGGAATGCATCGCAGATGCAATCCGGGTGAGGGGTTTTGCTCCATAGATAGACCGTAACCCCTCACCCCAACCCTCAAAGAGCGAGCTTCGCTCGTCTCGACCCACAGGGGGAGAGGGGGGCTCACCGTCAGCTTTGCGACATCCAGCTTTATTTCTACATCCATCATCGCAAATCACTCGACCGATTCGAATGCCGAATCTCCCTCGATTTCCGCCATCTCCCGCGAATTCACAGCCGCAATTCTTTCAGCGGCAGCTTTGCACTCTCCTTCAGCCGGTCCAGCACGATCGATGACCGCACATGCGCCACGCTCTGGTGCGGCATCAGCACATTGTTGACGATGTCGGACAGGCTCTTGAGGTCGCGCAGCACCGCCTTCAGCAGATAGTCGGCGTCGCCGGTCAGCGAATAGGCTTCCTGGATGTCGTCGACGCGGTTGACCAGCGCGCGAAACCGTTTTGCATTATCCGGCGAGTGGGTCGCGAGCGTGATGTGGATGAAGGCGATGACATTGAAGCCGAGCGCTTCGCCGGCGAGATCGGCGTGATAGCCCGCGATCACCTTGTCTTCCTCCAGCCGCATCCGCCGCCGCGAGCATTGCGACGCCGACAGGCCGGCGATCTCGGCCAATTGCTGGTTGGTCAGGCGGCCGTCGTCCTGCAGCGCGCTCAATATTTTGAGGTCGAAGGGGTCTACCGAGATCATGCGAGAAATACCTGATTTGTGCACAAACCGTGCACTTCATAGCAGAAATAGCTGCGGTTTGCATACACATTGCGCCTCCGGCGGTTGAATATCCATGCCAACGAAATCAGGGAGACCAGATCAGCCATGGGTCCATTTCCGCACGACGCACCGGCCGCGACGATCAGCGCCGACAACCCGATGGGCACGGATGGTTTTGAGTTCGTCGAATACGCGCATCCAGAGCCCGAACAACTGCACGCGCTGTTCAGGCTGATGGGCTATGTGCCGGTCGCCCGCCACCGCACCAAAAAGATCACGGTCTACCGCCAGGGCGACATCAACTATCTCGTCAACGAAGAGCCCGGCACCCACGGTTTTGCCTTTGTCACCGCGCATGGGCCGTGCGCGCCGTCGATGGCGTTTCGCGTCGTCGATGCCGAGGCGGCCTATCAGCGCGCACTGGCGCTCGGCGCGGAGCCTGCGGATATCCCTTCTGCCCAGAAGACGCTCGACGTGCCCGCCATCAAAGGCATCGGCGGCAGTCTGTTGTATTTCGTCGATCGGTATGGTGCGAAAGGTTCGGCCTACGACGCCGAATTCGAGTGGCTCGGCGCCAGAAATCCGCCCCTCGAGGGTGCCGGGCTTTTCTATCTCGATCACCTCACCCACAACGTCCATCGCGGCCGTATGGATGTCTGGACCGGATTTTACGAAAGACTGTTCAATTTCCGGCAGATTCGTTTCTTCGATATCGAGGGCCGCGCCTCCGGCCTGTTCTCGCGGGCGCTGACCAGCCCGGACGGCAAGATCCGAATTCCGATCAACGAGGACGCCGGCTCTTCCGGCCAGATCGAGGAATATCTCAGCGTCTATCGCGGCGAGGGCATCCAGCACATCGCCTGCGGCGCCAAGGACATCTACCGCACCGTCGAAACCTTGCGCGATGCCGGCCTGCCGTTCATGCCGTCGCCGCCCGAAACCTATTTCGAGAAGATCGACGCGCGCCTGCCCAAGCATGGCGAGGACGTTGCGCGACTCAAGCGTGACGGCATCCTGATCGACGGCGAAGGTGTGGTCGACGGCGGCCATACCAAAGTGCTGCTGCAGATTTTCTCGGCCAATGCGATCGGGCCGATCTTCTTCGAATTCATCCAGCGCAAGGGCGACGACGGCTTTGGGGAAGGCAATTTCAAAGCCCTGTTCGAATCGATCGAGGAAGACCAGATCCGCAGGGGCGTGCTGAAGGTGGAGAACGCAGCGTGATCTTATCCCTCCCCCTTGTGGGGAGGGTGGCGCGAAGCGCCGGGTGGGGGTAGCGCACGGCAGTGCGCGAACTTCTCACTTGCGGATGCAGCCCCCCACCCGTCACATCATTCGCTACGCTCACGATGTGCCACCCTCCCCACGAGGGGGAGGGATAAGGAGCAGCCCGCCACCTGCCAGCTACCTCGCGGCCTTCCAGTCGCGCATCAGGCCGGCAATATCCGCCGTCTCGGCCTCCCGTATCGCCGACGGCGTGCGAGAAAAGCGCGGCGCCGGCGCGGGTTGTGTCACGCCGTGGCGTTCCACAAAAATCTTGCGGGCCGCCATGTGCGGATGCTGCGGCGCCTCTGCCATTGTCAGGATCGGCGCGAAGCAGATATCGGTGCCTTCCATGATCCCGCACCACTCGTCGCGTGTCTTGGTCTTGAAGACCTCGACGAGCTTCTGCCTGAGCGCAGGCCATGCCTTGCGGTCCATCTGATGATCGAAGTCCGCATCGGTAAGGCCTGCGTGCTCGCGCAGCAGCGCATAAAACTGCGGCTCGATCGAGCCGATCGAGACGAACCGGCCACACGAACATTCATAGACGCCGTAAAAATGCGCGCCGCCGTCCAAAAAATTGCTCTCGCGACCCTCGGTCCAGCGGCCCATGGCCATCATGTCGAAGAACATCGACATCAGCGAGGCCGCGCCGTCGCACATCGCGGCGTCCACCACCTGTCCCTTGCCGGATTTTTTCGCTTCCAATAGCGCGGCGAGCACGCCGACCACGAGGTAGAGCGCGCCGCCCCCGAAATCGCCGACCAGATTGAGCGGCGGCACCGGCTTATCTTTGGTGCCGATCGCGGCGAGCGCGCCGGTCACCGAGATATAGTTGATATCATGGCCGGCGGCCTGCGCCAGCGGGCCTTCCTGGCCCCA
>JAQGKJ010000383.1 GCA_028290165.1 Bradyrhizobium sp.
ATCGAGATTATCGATCGCGAGCGCCCTGTCCGTGACGTCGCGCGTGCCGAGGGGACGCCGCACGGCATCGTCGGACGGTTGTCGTCGACCTCCACGGCCACACTATCGGAGGACGGCAGCGGTACAAAGGTCGCCTATGAGATCGATGCCTCCTTGACCGGCAAGCTTGGCAGCATCGGCCAGCCCGTGATGAAATCCAAGGCCAAGGAGATGGAGCGGCAATTCGCCAAGGCGATCGCTGCAGCTTTCGATCCCTCACTTGCCGGAGCCGCACCGTGAACAGCTTCGAGTTCCTTGAGCCGCGCTCCCTGGCAGAGGCCGTCACGCTGCTGGACACTGACGATAGTTCGGTTCGGGCGTTTTCCGGTGGAACCGCTTTAATGCTGATGATGAAATCCGCGATATTTTCGCCGAGTCGATTAGTGAGCCTGCGGGGGGTGGAGACAAGCTACTCGGCGATCGTGCCGCGCCCCGAGGGCGGCCTGACGATCGGTGCCCTGGCCAGCCTCTCGGAGGTCGAGAACTCGGCTGACGTCACTCGGCTTGCCCCGACGCTGTCGGGGGTGATGAAGCGGTTGTCCAACGTGCGTGTCCGCAATGTCGCGCGGATTGGCGGCAACCTCGCCCATGGCGACCCGCATATGGACCTGCCGCCGACGCTCTGCGCGCTGCGCGCCGAGATCGTCACTCAGGGTCCGGCCGGCCAGCGCCGGCTCGCGCTCGAGGATTTCTTCTCAGGCTATTATGAAACCGTGCTGCAGCAAGGCGAACTGATTGCCGAGGTGAAGGTACCCTCGCAGTCCGGCTGGTCGTCCTCTTACAGCAAGATCACGACCCGGACCCATGACGACTGGCCGGCCCTCGGCGTCGCCGTATCCGTCCGGACCAAGGGCGACATCGTCGCGGACTGTCGCATCGTGGTTTCCGCGGCGACCGAAAAACTCACGCGATTGACGGCAGCTGAAGCTGTGCTGCGCGGGCAGCCTGACGGACATGAGGCGTTCCGGCGCGCCGGCGAGGCTGCCGCCACCGAAGCCGAGACCATCGACGACGCCCGCGGGTCGGCCGCCTACAAGACCGACCTGTTGCGCGTACATGTGCGCCGCGCGCTGCAAGCCGCCGTCGATGCCGGAGTGCAACCATGAACGCGCTAAAACCCATGCCGGCCGGACAAGTCGGCCGCTCCGTCTCCCGCCTTGAAGGGCGACAAAAGGTCACCGGCCGCGCCGACTATGTCCACAATTTGTCGCTGCCTGGCATGCTGCACGTCAAGGTGTTTCGCAGCACCATCGCGCACGGACGGATTCTCAACATCGACACCACCGAGGCCGAAGCGATTGAAGGCGTCTACGCGGTTTTCACCGGCAACGACATCCTGAAGATCATCCCGGTGCCGTATTACGGTCCGGCCTTTCATGACCAGCCGATCCTCGCACTCAACAAGGTGCGCCATGTCGGCGAACCCGTCGCCGTGGTCCTTGCCAGCGACCCGTACGTTGCCGAGCAGGCGGCGCGGCTCATCACCGCCGATTACGAGGAACTGCCCGCGGTGTACGACGAAGTCGAGGCAATGACCTCGGCCGCGATCGTTCACGAAGAGCTGAAACCTGCGGGCACCTTCCCCGATCTCAAACACCTGGTCGGCAAGCGTGACACCAATATCGCGCTCGACTACCAATTGCGCCGCGGCGATTTCGCGGAGGCCTGCCGCAACGCCGATCATCTGTTCGAACATGAATTCCGTTCGCAGCAGGTGATGCATACGCCGCTGGAACCGATGGTCTCGGTCGCCGATCCGCGCGACGATATGATGACGATCTATACGGCGTCGCAAAGCCCGTCCTTTGTTCGCATCGAAATCGCCCGGCTGCTCGGCTGGCCGGAGAACCGCATCCGCGTAAAGGTGCCGTTCCTGGGCGGCGGCTTCGGCGCCAAGCTCTACATCAAGCTGGAGGCACTGGTGGCGGCGCTGGCGCTGATGGTGCAGCGGCCAGTCAAATTATCCCTCACCATGGAGGAGCAGTTTTACACGATCACCAAACATGCGACGACATTTCGGATCAAGAGCGCTGTTTCCAGGGAAGGCCGCGTGCTGGGCCGCAGCTGCGAGGTGTTCTGGAACGGCGGCGCCTACGCCGATATCGGCCCGCGCGTGACCCAGAAATCCGGCTTCACGGCGCCCGGCCCCTACGATATCGGCAATGTCAGCATCGATTCCTATTCGCTTTATACCAATCGACCGCCGGCCGGCGCACTGCGCGGATTCGGCATTCCGCAGCTGGTGTGGGCCTATGAAAGCCATACCGACCTGGTCGCCCGTGCGCTCCATATCGATCCGGTGGATTTCCGCCGCAAAAATATCCTGCGTGAAGGCCGCCCGCAGGCTACCGGCACGACGATGCGCGACGCGGCGATCGAGTTGGTGCTGGAAAAGATTGCCTCCCGCATGAACTGGAGCGGTCCGTTCGATCGAGGCGGCGGCCATCTCCGTCGCGGTCGCGGCATAGCGATCGGCTTCAAGGCCTCGATCTCGCCGACGACATCGGTCGCGATCGTGAAAGTGAATGCCGACGGCAGCGCCAACCTTTCGATGAGTACGGTCGACATGGGCCAGGGCTCCAACACGGCGATGGCACAGATCGCCGCGGAAACGCTCGATATTCGCACCGAGGATATCAGGGTGACCCATCTGGACACCGATACCCACCCGTACGACATGGGAACGCTGGGGTCCCGTTCGACCTTTCACATGGGGCACGCCGTCAAGCGCGCCGCCGAACACGCGCGCGAGCAATTGCTTGAACTCGCCCAAAGCGTTGGCGTCGCGCCCGGCTCCAATCTCGGCTGGCGCGACCTGTTCAAGAAGAAGTACGGCATGCAGGCCGGCAACGTGATCGGCGTTGGCAGCTTCATTCCAACTTACACCTCGCCCGACCTGAAGACCGGCCTCTCCGACAACGTCACGCCGTTCTGGATGGTGGGCGGCACCGGCATCGAACTGGAAATCGATACCGAGACCGGCGCGATCAGATTGCTCAAAATGTTCAACGCCGCCGATCTCGGCCGGCCGCTCAACCCAAAGATCGTGGAAAGCCAGCTGTCGGGCGGCGCCGTGATGCAGCTCGGCTTTACGCTGTTCGAAAACATGGAGTTCGACGCCGGCCAGGTCACCAACGCCTCTTTCGCCGATTACAAGATTCCAGGCATCCACGACGTGCCGTGGATGGTTAACGACGCTGTTTCTACCGAACAGACCAACGGTCCCTATGGCGCCAAGGGCGTCGGCGAAAGTGCGACGTTCGGCGTGTCACCCGCCATCGCCAACGCGATCCACGATGCCGTCGGCGTCAGGCTGACCGAATTGCCGCTGACGCCGGAAGCGGTGCTGCGCGGGATCCAGACCCTCGATCCGGTCAGGCGAGAACGCCCATGAACAGCCCCCAGCGTCACATCCGTTTCAAATTGAACGGCCGGGCCGTCAACGCGGATGTCAGCACGCAGGACAATCTGGTGGATCTGCTGCGGCGGTTCGACCTCCATGGCGCGCGCGAAAGCTGCGGCCAGGGTTTGTGCGGATGCTGTTCGGTTGTCGTCGATGGCGCCGCCGTATCGGGCTGCCTCACTTTGGCATTGCTGGTCGATGGCACGGAGGTTTCGACCGTCGAAGGTCTGGATGCCGGAGGTGAACTGAGTCCGGTGCAGGACGCGTTCATCGAGGAATTCGCATTCCAGTGCGGCTTCTGCACGCCGGGCTTCATCATGATGACGCACCAGCTACTGGAGGCCAATCCCGACCCGGACGAAGGCCAAATCCGCGACTATCTCGCGGGAAATCTATGCCGCTGTGCGGCCTACCCGGAAATCATCAAGGCGGTCAAATCTGCCGCCATCAAAATGCGGGCGCGCCAAATCGCCAGGTGAGGAAATCGACCATGAGTGTGGACGCCATCGCCGCGGCTTCAGCCAAGCAAGCCTGGTACAAATCCCTGACGCGGCAACAATGGAATGTGCTGGCCGCCAGCAATCTCGGCTGGCTGTTCGACGGCTTCGAAAATTATGCCCTGATCCTGACCGCCGGCGCCGCGCTTCGACAGTTACTCGATCCGTCGCTCCATGCGCAATTGCCGTTTTACATCGGCGCCACCATCGGCATCAACTTGCTTGGCTGGGGCATCGGCGGCATGTTCGGCGGCATCGCCGCGGACTATTTCGGCCGCAAGCGCGTCATGATGTTTGCGATCGTTGCCTATTCGGTTCTGACCGGGGTTTCTGCGTTTTCGTTCAACTGGACCTCGTTCGTGATCTCGCGCTTTCTGGTAGGCGTCTCGGTTGGCTCGGAAT
>JAQGKJ010000399.1 GCA_028290165.1 Bradyrhizobium sp.
GACAAGCTCGCCGCGATCATGGGCGAGGACCAGCAGTAATTCCCCCGCTCGTCATGCGCGGGTTTGACCCGCGCATCCATCGGGAAAAAGCCTTTCTCTAGGATGCTGGATTGCCGGGTCGAGCCCGGCAATGACGGAAGCTACGCCGCGGCTAAAGCCTGCTGAATCAAAAGCCCCGGAGATTCTCCGGGGCTTTTTCCTTTTTTCAATTTCCTCGCAGGCGTCAGGTGCGCGTGCGCATGCGCATCATGAAACTGTCGTAGCTCAGTTCGGCGACCTGCATCCATGCCAGCGACTCGTTGCGGTAGGCTGACAGGCTGGAGTACATCTTGCCGAAATGCGGATTGCTCTTCGAAAGATCCGCGTAGATTTCGTTTGCGGCGCTATAGCAGTTCTCCAGCACTTCCTGCGGGAACGGGCGCAGCAGCGCGCCGGCGGCAACCAGCCGCTTCAGCGCCGGCGGGTTGACGTAATCATACTTGCCGGTGACCCATGTGAACGTATCGAGCGAAGCCGTGGTGACCGCCGCCTGATATTGCTTCGGCAGGGAATTCCACTTTTCCAGATTGATGACATTGTGTCCCTGACCGGTGCCTTCCCACCAGCCCGGATAGTAATAATACTTCGCAACCTTCACAAAACCGAGTTTCTCGTCGTCATAGGGGCCGACCCATTCGGCGGCATCGATGGTGCCTTTCTCGAGCGCCGGATAGATGTCGCCGGCCGCGATTTGCTGTGGCGCACCGCCGACCTTCGCAATGATGGTTCCGGCGAAACCCCCGATCCGGAACTTGAGACCTTTGAAATCCTCGGTCGATTTGATTTCCTTGCGGAACCAGCCACCCATTTGCGCGCCGGTGCTGCCTGTCGGGATGCTGTAGGTGTTGTATTCTCGCAGCAGATCGTTGAGCATGTCCTGCCCGCCGCCCCACAACAACCACGAGATATGCTGCCGCGTATTGAGCCCAAACGGCAGTGCCGTGCCAAACGTAAACGCCGGATTCTTGCCCCAGTAATAATAGAGCGCCGTATTTCCCATTTCGACCGTGCCGTTCGACACCGCGTCGAGCACCTGCAAACCGGGAACAATTTCACCGGCGGCGAACGGTTGAATCTGGAAGCGATTGTCGGTGATCTCGGCGACGCGCTTGCAAAAATATTCGCAGCCCCCATAAAGCGTATCGAGTGATTTCGGCCAGCTCGCGGTCAGTCGCCACTTTATCTCGGGCGCCGATTGCGCGATCGCTGGCGCAGCAACCGTACTCGCTGCGAGGCCGACGCCCGTTACTTTCAGGAATTCACGACGTTTCATGCGCTTCCTCCTCTGCTTTTATGCCGATACCTCGACGAGGGATAGCGATCTTGATTGTCGCATTTTGTGTCGCCGATAGCCGACGTTGAGACTGGTACCTGAAATCCAGACCTTGAGAACAATACCCTTGGATTCTGGCTGCGATCGAAAATCTGAAAATCACGGTCCGCGAACAGGATGACCAATCAATTCCCGGGAATCAAGGGCGTTGGTTCGCCATCGTCTCGGAACGCAGTTGCGAAGAGTGGCGAGACAAGCTGACGAGGTCCGTCCCGCCTGCTAGAAAAACGGTCAAATGTATCCGGGGTTTTGCATATGGCGAACAAGAAAGTCGTCGTCGCGGGCGCGACCGGGCTGGTCGGAAACGCCGCCTTGCGGCACTTCGGCAGTTCGAGCGGATACGAGGTTATCGCGCTGTCTCGCCGTAAGCCCCGGGATCTCCATGGCGCCCGCCACGTTGCGCTAGACCTGACGGATGCTGCTCAATGCGCCCGCAGCGCTCCGCATTTGCAGGGCGCAACCCACCTTGTCTACGCTGCGCTCTATGAGGGGCGGAACCTGGTGGATGGCTGGCGCGATGAACACCAGATACGAACCAACGATCTGATGCTCCGCAACCTGATGGCGGTCCTCGAGCCGGCGGCGCCGTCGCTCAAGCATGTAGCACTGTTGCAGGGCACCAAAGCCTACGGCGTCCACGTCCGTCCGCTCACAGTGCCGGCGCGGGAAGGCCGCTCGGAAATGTACGAGCAGCCGAACTTCTATTGGGCGCAGGAAAACTTCCTTCGCGAATTGCAGCGCGGCAAGGCCTGGCACTGGACCATCCTGCGGCCGGTCCTGATCGTCGGCGAAACCATCGGCGGCGCCATGGATCTGATCCCGCCGCTCGGCGTCTATGCCGCTGTCTTGCGCGAAGAAGGCCGCTCCCTCGATTATCCCGGCGGCGCGGCGCGGGTGTCGCAGGCGGTCGACGTCGACCTTTTGGCGCGCGCCATCGCCTGGGCGGGCGAGGCGGACGCGGCGCGCAACGAAGCCTTCAACGTCACCAATGGCGACGTCTTCACCTGGGAGAACGTGTGGCCGGCAATTGCCGGCGCGCTGGACATGAGTCCGGGCAACGCCGTTCCGCTATCATTGACGAGGACCTGCCCACAATGGATCGCGCCTTGGGACGCGCTGCGGCGCAAGCATGATTTGATTGCGCCCGGCCTCGAGGCGTTCGTCGGCCTGTCGTTTCAATATGCCGACTACAGTATGCGGTATGGCCAGAGCCAATCGGGGCCGCCTTCGATCGTCTCGACCGTGAAGATCAACCGGGCCGGGTTCACCGAGATGATGGATACCGAAGACATGTTCCGCAAATGGTTCAGGCATGCACGGTCCAGCCGGCTGCTGCCCTAGCTGCGCCGTCGGGGGCATCCTCTTATTTCGTGCCACCAAACTTCAGTTCCATCGCGCGCCGCGTCCTGATGGCATCGTTATCCGCATCGACCTCGACGTCGCTCCATTTGACCACCGCGCCGTGGGCGATGTCGTTTTTCAATTTCAGCCGGTGCGCGAGCCCAATCGGCAGCGCGCCTGCTTTGAGGCTTGCGGCCGCCGGCATCAGTTTGCCCCACACCGTATAGCCGCCTTCGCCGTCGAGCATTTCGCCCGCGCGCAGGTCGCGCTTTGCAATTGACGCGACGTCGCCGCGAAAATCGTGCGGCTGTCCGGTGGGCTCGCCGCGCAGCGCCGCCGACAGGACAGAAATATTCAGCTCCAGCCCGATCAGATGATACGGCTTGTACATCGCCGCATAGCGCCCGCTGGTATCGGTTTTCAGGCCGTATTGTCTAAAACAGTCCGTGGCATAATCGTTCGGCGCTTCGAGCACGACATAGACGCCCCAGCGCAGATCCCGAAACACCGGCCGTCCGTCGCGCTCGAGCGACGACACCACTTCCACCACGCCTGATTTCTCCAGCACGCCGCCTCGGTCGCGCGGCCGCATCACGTGCGGCAAATCGTCGACGCCGCAGGGCGGAAACAACAGCCCGCCGGTCGGCACATCCAACCCGGTCGAATTCGCAATCGCCGCCATTTCGATCGCGGATTTGGTGCCGTCGAGAAACGAGTTGAACATTTGCGGGTTCATGCCGGCCGACTGCGCCTCATCGGCCGTCAGTCCGTAATGGCCCCAGACGCCCGCCGGCGTCACGTCGTGATAAACAGGCAGATATTTTGTCCCTTTGCCGGCGGCGACGACGCGGAATCCCGTGGCGCGCGCCCAGTCGACCATCTCGGCGGTGAGCGCCGGCTGATCGCCATAGGCCAGCGAATAGACCACGCCCGCTTTACGCGCTTCCTCCGCGAGCAGCGGCCCGGCCAGCACGTCGGCTTCGACATTGACCATCACGATGTGCTTGCCGGCCGCAATCGCCGCGCGGGCATGTTTTATTCCGACCGCGGGATTGCCGGTCGCTTCCACGATCACTTCGATATTGCCTGATGTTGCCTTGGCTGCGTCGGCGGTGAAGGTGGTCGCCGCGATCCGCTTCGTGTCCCAGCCGACGGTGCGGCAGGCCTCACGCGCGCGCTCCGGATCGAGATCGACGATCACGGGCACTTCCAGTCCCGGCGTGTGGGGCACCTGCGACAAAAACATCGAGCCGAATTTCCCAGCGCCGATCAGCGCGACGTGAATTGGCTTTCCGGCTGCGCGGCGGGCGTTGAGCAGACGATGAAGGTTCATTGAGGTGATCCGATGGGTCAGTAGTTCGCAAGAAGCCGCGCCGACTTTGTTTCTCGTCATGGCCGGGCTTGTCGCGGCCATCCACGTCTTTCGTGCATCAACGGTTCCAAGACGTGGATGCCCGGCACAAGGCCGGGCATGACGGCTTAATCGGGAACCGTGACGCTCTACTCCGCCGCCTGGCGATGGGCGCGCGCGAGCCGCAGCAGCGCATCGTCATCGACGGTCTTGATCGGGGTGAAGTCGCGATGGGCGATATATTCCGGCCGCGTGGGGGTGCGGATGTAATTCGAGACCGCATTCAGCGTCAGGTAGACGATCTTGCGCGGGTACGGCGTGATGTTGCCGGACGAGCCATGCACAAGGTTGCCGTGGAACATCAGCATGCCGCCGGCCTTGCCGGTCGGCGCGACAATGCCGCCTTCGCCGACCAGCCGCGTCACGGTTGCCTCGTCCAGCGTCCACAGCGGATAGGACGTGGTTTCCAGGTCATGTGAGGCCTTGAGGTCGCCGGCGTGCTGGCTCTTCGGCACCAGCATCAAGGGTCCATTGATCGGCATCACCTCGTCGAGGAAGATCGCGATGTTCATCGCTCGCGGCAACAGCATGCCGTCGTCGCGCTTCCAGGTCCCGTAGTCCTGGTGCCACTGCCAGACGTCGCCGGTAAAGGCCGATTTGGCGTTGATCTTGTACTGGTGCATGTAGACCTTCTCGCCAAAAATCTGCTCGACCGGGTCGATCATGCGCGGGTGCGCGCCAAGCAGCCCAAACGCCTCGTTGTAGAGATGGGCGGCAAAGGCGGTGCGCGGCGCGCCGCTCTTCTCGCGCCATACTTCCGGGCGGTGGGTGTCGTAGATGCCCTCCGCTTCACGCGCCAGGAGCGCTACTTCCTCAGGGCTGAACAGCTCAGGCAGAAACAGCCAGCCCTCGCGGTTGAAATCGTCGATCTGCTGCTGGGTCAGTTTCATAGGTTTCCTCCTTTGTTTTTCCGATCATCGTCATGGCCGGGCATGACGCTCCGCTACGCCGCTCTTTGTGGCGCTTTCAGTCTCTCTTCCGTCATTCGCCCCGCGCCGATCGCATGCGCCAGCGCCGCGGCCTCTGCAGCTTTCGCGTCGCCGGCCAGAATACGCACCGCAATGGTTTCATGCTCGGCCCAGGCGCTCTGCCGATAATCCAGTTCGGCAAGCACCGTCGCCATCGAGCGGCGCATGTGCGGCCATTGTGGCGCGATCATCTCCTCGATTGCCGGATTGCCCGAAAGCCGATAGATCGCGCGGTGGAAATCCACATCGAGCGCGATCAACTGCGACAGCGATGTTTTCTTGTCGGCCCTGTTCCCGGCGCGTAGCGCCGTCTCCAGATGCGCGCGCCCTGCAGCATCGGTCTTCGCGCGTTGTGCGGCGAGGCACGCCGCCAGCGCGTCGATCGCGCCGCGCACCTCGTAAAGTTGGCGGATGCGCAAGGGATCGAGCTGTGTGACCTCGAATCCCTTGCGGCCACTCTCGGCAACCAGACCTTGCCGGTGCAACAGATGCAGTGCGTGGGAGACAGGCTGGCGCGACACGCCAAGCTTTTCGGCGAGCTCATTCTGCCGAATGCGGTGCCCGGGTGGCAGCGTGCGGTCGGTGATAGCCTCGAGAATCCGCGTGTAGACCTGATCAATCAGATTGGGAGTCGGTTCGAGCGCGTTCATGGGTATCATCCGGATTGGAATACGGAATTCCGAATTCTATAAAAGTAGCGCGGGTGCGGCGTGTGGTCAAGGGCTGTCGTCTGGTGGCTGTCCTGCCGCAGCCTGAAATATCGCGGTGAATCTGCCCGATACCGCCGGGCCTGAGGCGCCCTTGGGACGCCGAAAACATGGGACACCGCAAATTCCCCCGGAATTCGGGTGGATCGCAACTATTTCCAAGCCTAGATTCCGGACCAAGCATCAAGTTCAAACCATGGGGCGATCAGATTTGGAGCCAGCCATGACCGGAAACCAGTTTGCAATATTCGACACCGCGATCGGCCGCTGCGGCATCGTCTGGGGCGCGCGCGGGATCAATGCGGTGCAGCTGCCGATGAGCAGCGAGGACAAGACCCGTACCCGGATTCGCCAGGTCCATGGCGATATCGCGGAAGCGCCGCCGCCGGCCGAGGTGCTGCGCGCGATCGACGGCATCGTCGAACTGCTTGAGGGCAAGCCGAATGACCTGTCAGAGGTCGTGCTCGATCTCGACGGCGTCCCCGAATTCAACCGTGGCGTCTACGACATCGCGCGCACCATCCCGCCCGGCAAGACGCTGACTTACGGCGATATCGCCAAGCGGCTCGGCGGCGTCGAGCTGTCGCGGGACGTCGGCCAGGCGCTCGGGCGCAATCCCTGTCCAATCGTGGTGCCCTGCCACCGTGTGCTCGCCGCCGGCGGCAAGCCCGGCGGATTTTCCGCCAATGGCGGCGTCACCACCAAGCTCAAGATGTTGGCGATCGAGGGCGCGGCGGTCAATCACACGCCGAACCTGTTCGACTGAACCCATTGCGCGTTTGAGCCTGGAAACCTCCAGGAATTCAGTCGCACCTCTCCCATCGGGAGAGGTCGATTTGCGCAAGCAAATCGGGTGAGGGTTGCTCTCCATCGATAGACCGTTACCGCTCGCAAATGCTCGCGACCTCTCCCGAGGGGAGAGGTGAGACCCCGTTCCTGTCGCATTCAATTTAGCAAATCAGAAGTCAGCCGATCGCCTCACAGGAAAATCCGTCGCCCCAGCGGCGGATTCTTCCTGTCGAGGGCGAGGGGAAATGCGCGGTGCAGCACAGAGTATCGGTGTCGCAATAGCGCTCCAGGAAATTGCGCCGCGTCGTCGCCGACTGCATCTGTTCGACGTCGAATTTCGCCGATAGTTCGGGATAGCGCGCCTGCAACGGCGAATGCATCAGGTCGCCGCTGGCGACGGCAGTGTCCTTGCCGCGCCCGAAGGCGAACGCAACGTGTCCCGGCGTATGGCCCGGCGTCGGCAGGATGCGGACATGGTCGCCGATCTCGTAATCGTGGCGCACGATCTCGGCCTGGTTGGCTTCGATCACGGGCAGCACGCTGTCGCCGAACGGCGGCACCGGCGTCGTCGCGTTCTGCTCGGTCCAGTAATCGAATTCGCCTTTGTCGAAGATATAGCGTGCGTTCGGAAAGGTCGGCACCCAGCGGCCATTTTCCAGCCGCGTGTTCCAGCCGACATGATCGACATGCAGATGCGTGCACATCACGAAATCGATGTCGCCGACCGAAAAACCCGCCGACGCCAGCCCGCGCATGTAGGTGTTGTCGGTCTTCATGTTCCATTTCGGGCGCAGCGGCCTCGGCTTGTCATTGCCGATACAGCTGTCGACCAGAATCGTGTGATGCGGCGTCTTGACGACGTAGGACTGGAAACACAGGATCAGCACGCCGCTGTCGTCGATCGCGCCGGCCTCGCGCATCCACGGGGTGTTTTCCTCAAGGAGATCCGCCGTCAGGCCGGGCAGCATCTCCAGTGCCGGCAGGAAAGTGGTTTCCTGCTCGATGATGCGATGGACGGTGAGATCGCCGAGGGTGAGCTTGAGATCCATGACAACGTCCTTAACGGTTTACGCCGGCGGCGGCACCGAGATCTTCACCGAAGGCCGGCTGAGCATTCTTTCGTGGAAGGCGTCGAGCTTCGGATAGGCCTTGCGCCACCCGCAATCGGCAAAGCGGAAATCGGCATAGCCGAGCACACAGGTGAGCGTGATCTGGGCGATATCGAGCGGCCGCGCCAGCATCTCCGCCTGCTGCTCGAAGCGAGCCATGCCTTTCCAGGCCCGGTTCCAGTGATCGTCGGCCCATGCCTGCCAGCGCAGCGTCTCCGGCCGCACCATTTTCTCGTAGCGGCACAGCAGCATCGAATCGAGCATGCCCTGCAGCATCGAATGATCGCTCTTGACCTTCCAGCGCGCCGGGCCGGAGGCCGGAATCAGTTTTCCGCCGCCGGCGAGTTCGTCAAGATATTCGACGATGACGTAGGAATCCAGGATGACCTCGCCATTGTCCAGGATCAGCACCGGCAGCTTCTTTAGCGGCGTAATGCGCGAATATTCATCATTGGGCTGGCCCGGTGCGACCGTGGTCGCAACGAATTCGATTTTGTCGATCAGGCCGAGTTCAATCGCGGCAATGCGAACCTTGCGGGCGAAGGGCGAGGCGGCGGAGAATGAGAGTTTCATATTAGTATTCCTTAAAAATGAAAGGTGCCGTCATCCTAGGTGCTCGCGTCTTCGCGAGCCTCGAAGGATGACGGTTCGTTGTGGCTCATCCTTCGAGACGCGCGCGAGAGCGCTGCTCAGGATGACGACGGTATCACGCCGCGACAATCTCCTGGCGCTGCTCGCCGAGCCCCTCGATGCCGAGCGTGACGACGTCGCCCACGTTGAGGAATTGCGGCGGCTTCATGCCGAGGCCGACGCCGGGCGGGGTGCCCGTGGTGATGATGTCGCCGGGCAGCAGGGTAAGGAATGTCGAGACGTAGGAAATGCACTTCGCCATGGTGAAGATCATGGTGGAGGTCGAACCCCTCTGGCGGCGCTCGCCGTTGACGTCGAGCCACATCGAGAGTTTCTGGACGTCCGCGATTTCGTCCTTGGTCACCAGCCACGGGCCGACCGGGCCGAAGGTGTCATGCGACTTGCCCTTGGTCCACTGTCCCCCGCGCTCCTGCTGGAAATAGCGCTCGGAGACATCATTGCAGACGCAATAGCCGGCGACATGATTGAGTGCGTTGGCCTCGCTGACGTATTTGGCACGGGTGCCGATGATGGCGGCAATTTCGACCTCCCAGTCGAGTTTCCTGGATTCGCGCGGCTTTTCGACCGCGTCGTTCGGGCCTGAGAGCGCGGTATTGGCTTTCAGGAAGAAGATCGGTTCGGCCGGTATCGGATTTCCGGTCTCCTTGGCGTGATCGATATAGTTCAGCCCGATGGCGACGAATTTCGAGATGCCGGTCACCGGCGCGCCGATCCGCTGGGTTCCGCTGATAGCCGGAAGCGTGGCCGGGTCGAGGGCGGCGAGCTTTGCGAGCGAAGCCGGCGCATAGGCCTCGCCATTGAGGTCCTTCACATGCGCGGAGAGATCGCGCAATTGACCCGATTTGTCGATCAGGCCGGGCTTTTCCTGGCCAAGTGCGCCGTAACGAACAAGCTTCATTTTTGATCACTCCCTTGAGGGTTTACTTTACTTGGGACGCTTCATGGAACAGGGCGGGGCGAAATTCAACTGCCGCGCC
>JAQGKJ010000401.1 GCA_028290165.1 Bradyrhizobium sp.
CGGGGCATGCGAAGCATGAACCCCCGGAATCTCTAGATTCCGGGTTCGCGTCTTCGACGCGCCCCGGAATGACATGACATCCTAATGCGACAAGATCTTCGACAGGAATTTCTGCGCGCGGTCGCTGCGCGGGCTGCCGAAGAAGTCGGTCTTCAGCGCGTCCTCGACGATTTCACCCTGATCCATGAAAATCACGCGGTGCGCGACCTTGCTGGCAAAGCCCATTTCGTGGGTCACCACCATCATGGTCATGCCCTCGCGGGCGAGGTCGACCATGACGTCGAGCACTTCCGAGATCATTTCCGGATCGAGCGCCGAGGTCGGCTCGTCGAACAGCATCGCGATCGGGTCCATCGCCAGCGCGCGGGCGATCGCGACGCGCTGCTGCTGTCCCCCGGACAATTCGGCCGGGTGTTTTTTTCGCGTGGTCCTTCAGGCCGACGCGGTCGAGCAGCTTTACGGCCTTGGCCATCGCCTCGTCATGGGACCGGCCCAGCACCTTCTCCTGCGCCAGGCAGAGATTCTCGATGATGCGCAAATGCGGGAACAGCTCAAAGTGCTGGAATACCATGCCGACGCGGGCGCGCAGTTTCGGCAGATCGGTCTTGGGGTCATTGACCCTGATGCCGTCGAGGATGATCTCGCCGCCCTGAAACGGCTCCAGCGCGTTGACGCATTTGATCAATGTCGATTTTCCCGAACCCGACGGACCGCATACCACCACCACCTCGCCCTTGGCGACGCTGGTGGTGCAGTCCTTCAGCGCCTGGAAGCCCGGCCCGTACCATTTGTCGATGTGGCTGATCTTGATCATATCGGTCTCACTAATGCACGAAGGCGATGCGGGTCTGCAGGCGCCGGACGCCGAATGACGCGACACAGGAAATGGCGAAGTAAACCGCGGCGGCAAACAGATACATTTCGACCAGCCGCCCATCGCGCTGCGCGACCTTGCTGGCTGCGCCGAGAAAATCCGGGATCGAGAGCACGTAGACCAGCGAAGTGTCCTGGAACAGCACGATGGTCTGCGTCAGCAATACCGGCAGCATGTTGCGGAACGCCTGTGGCAGCACGACGTAACGCATGGTCTGGCTGTAGGTAAGCCCGAGCGCTTGCGCCGCTGCGGGCTGTCCCCGCGAGATCGACTGGATGCCGGCACGCATGATTTCGGAAAAATACGCCGCCTCGAAGATGGTGAAAGTGATGTGCGAGGAGGCGAACGCGCCAAAGTGGATCGGACGCGACGATCCCGTCACCCACTGCCCGATGTAAGGTACCAAGAAATAGAACCAGAAGATCACCATCACCAGCGGCAGCGACCGCATCAGGTCGACATAGAGGCCAGCGATGCGCCCGAGCAGCCTGAAGCCCGACAACCGCATCAACGCAATCAGCGTGCCGAAGATCAGGCCTCCCACCGCGGCAAGGCCCGTGAGCGTCAGCGTGAACGTCATGCCGTCGAAAAACAGGTATCCGAGCGAGCGGCGGATGACATCGAAGTCGAAGTTGGCGAACATGGGTGCGCTATTTCCCGGTAATGTAGCCGGGGACCGCCAATCCGCGCTCGAGCAAGCGCATGGCGGTGACCACAACGATATTGATCAGGAGGTACATCACCGTCGCGGCCGTGAAGGCCTCGAACACCTGAAAGGAAAATTCCTGCATCGACCGCGCTTCCGCGGTCAATTCGACCAGGCCGATGGTGAGGGCCACCGAGGTATTCTTGATGGTCGAGAGAAATTCGGAAGTCAGCGGCGGCATGACGATGCGAAACGCCATCGGCAGCAGCACGTAGCGATAAGCTTGCGCCGTCGTCAGTCCGAGCGCGGTCGCGGCCAACATTTGTCCGCGCGGCAGCGATCCGATGCCTGCCCGCAACTGTTCGGCCACGCGCGCCGACATGAACAGCCCGATCCCGATCGCCGCCGTGTAGAACGGCGCGTTGGGGATCTGCTTGAGCCACAGCCCCCAGGCGTGCGGCAGGATCTCCGGCAAGACGATGAACCAGAGAAACAGCTGGACCAGGAGCGGCATGTTGCGGAAGAACTCGACGTGAGCGAAGCCGATCCAGGACGCCGCCCGTGACGGCAGCGTGCGCAACACGCCGACCACCGATCCGACGACCAGCGCAATGATCCAGGCGCAGATCGCGGTCTCGATGGTCAGAACCAGCCCCGACAGCAGCATGTCGAGATAGGTACCGGTCCCGCTCGGGGCCGGCTCCCAGAAGATGCGCCAGTTCCAGTGATAGTTCACAGGGCCTTCCGTCCGCTAAGGCTGTGCCAATGATGCTTGCTCGGCCATCGCACGGCCAAAAAGCCTTACATCGCCTTGTAGAAATCGGGATCCGGTGAATCGGTGGGGTTGGCGAATTCGTGCTTCAACTCCGCAGACATCGGCGCGTTGAGGTTCAATCCCTTGGGCGGGATTTTCGCCATGAACCACTTGTCATACAGCTTTTGACCTTCGGCGCTCTGGTAAAGCGCAGCGGTGGCGCCATCGACCACCTTCTTGAAGGCCGGATCGTCCTTGCGCATCACGATGCCATAGGGCTCCGGCTTCGAGAACGCGTACTTGGAGATGACGTAGGCGTCCGGCTCCTTCGATCCAGCGATGAAGCTGGCGAGCAGGATGTCGTCCATCACAAATGCCACCGCCCGATCGGTCTCAACCATCAGAAATCCCTCGCCGTGGTCCTTGGCCGCGATGATGTTGACCCTCATGTTGCGGGCGGCATTGGCTTCGGTGAGCTGCTTGATATTGGTGGAACCGGAGGTGGAGACCACCGACTTGCCCTTGAGATCGTCGATCGAGTTGACGTTGCTGGACTTCTTCGAGACGAAGCGGCTCGCGGTCAGAAAATGGGTGTTGGTGAAAGAGACCTGCTTATGGCTCTCAGCGTTGTTGGTGGTCGAGCCGCATTCGAGGTCGATGGTACCGTTGGCCATCAGGGGAATGCGGGTCGACGGCGTGACCGGATTGAGCTTGACCTCGAGTTTGTCGAGCGTGAGCTCCTTTTTCACGGCCTCGACGATCCTGTAACAGATGTCAATCGCAAAGCCGATCGGCTTCTGGTTGTCGTCCAGATAGGAGAACGGGATGGACGACTCGCGATAACCGAGCGTGATCGCGCCGGATTCCTTGATGTTTTTCAACGTCCCGGTGAGCTCTTCGGCATTCGCCTGGCCAACCCAGAGGCTAGCGGCGAGCGTAAGGCTAATCATATGCATGTGCTTCATTCGTGCTCTCCTCGTTTGGATGACGGCAAGGCCTGCATCATGCGGCTACCCGCTGCGGGCCGGGCCTGCGCCATCGACTACCGGCCCCATGCAATGACCGGGCCATCGCATGAGCCGGGAATCCTCACATCGCCTTGTAAGAATCGGGATCGGGAGAGTCGGAAGGTTTTGCGAACTCGTTCTTGAGTTCGGCCGAGATCGGCGCGTTGAGATTCAATCCCTTGGGCGGGATCTTCTGCATGAACCACTTGTCATAGAGCTTCAGCCCCTCGCCGCTCGTGTAGAGCGCGGCGGTCGCGCCATCGACCACCTTCTTGAAAGCCGGGTCGCCCTTGCGCAGCATGATGCCGTAGGGCTCGGGCTTGGAGAACGCGTCCTTGGAGATGACGTAGACGCCCGGCTCTTTCGATCCGGCGACGAGACTTGCAAGCAGGATGTCGTCCATCACGAACGCGACCGCACGGTCGGTCTCCACCATCAGGAATGCCTCGGCGTGGTCCTTGGCCGGGATGATGTTGACGCCTAGGTTACGGGCGGCGTTGGCCTCGGTGAGCTGCTTGATGTTGGTGGTGCCCGACGTCGAGACCACCGACTTGCCCTTGAGGTCGTCGATCGAGTCGATCTTGCTGGATTTCTTCGAGACAAAACGGCTGGCGGTCAGAAAATGGGTGTTGGTGAAGGAAATTTGCTTCTGGCGGTCGGCGTTGTTGGTGGTCGATCCGCATTCGAGATCGATGGTGCCGTTGGCGAGCAGAGGAATGCGGGTCGATGACGTCACCGGATTGAGCTTGACCTCAAGCTTGCCGAGCTTGAGCTCCTTCTTCACGGCGTCGACGATCTTGTAGCAGATGTCCATGGCAAAGCCGATCGGCTTCTGACTATCGTCCAGATACGAAAACGGAATGGACGAATCGCGAAAGCCGAGGGTGATCGCGCCGGTTTCGTTGATGTTCTTCAATGTCCCCGTGAGTTCTTCGGCATTCCCCTGCCCGGCGCAAAGCGCAGTCGCGAGCGCAAGGCCAATCATCGGCAAATGTTTCATTCGTCCTCTCCCCCGTTTGGATGGCTCCCGCAATGCTTGCATAATCCGGGCCGGAATAGAATGTGACTTTTGGCGCTGGACAACCCGCCAAAAGGCGCCAATGACAGCGGATATGTCCCGATTTCGGCTGGCTCGGCAGTCAGAACCGCTCCGTCATGCCGTGTGCGAGGCTGCGGAGGTTCTTCTGATCGTAATCAGGGCAGACAGGCTGACGAGACCGACGAGGGTCAGGTAATAGGCCGGCGCGAGATCGCCGATAAAGACGATGGCGCCGAGCCAGGTCATGATCACCGGCCCCATGCCGCCAAACAGCGTGACGCCGATGTTGTACCCGAGACCGAGGCCGGTGGCGCGCGACGCCGCCGGAAGCAATTCCGACATCAGCGCGGCGAGCGGCCCAAAGTAGAGCGACTTCAGGGTCGCGAGCCAGAGCACCGCCACAATAATCACCGTCGGCGTCGGAGTCCTCGTCAGGAGCAGGAAGGCCGGGACAATCGAGAGCAGCAACAGCAGATTGACGGTAATCATATGGGTGGTGCGCCCGACCCTGTCGGAGATCATGCCGGCAACCGGCGTCAGGACCGTGACAGAGAGGGCTCCGGCGAGCGTCGCTTCAAATCCAACGACCGCGGGAAGGTTGAGTGTTTTGACCACATAGGTCGGCATATAGATGATGAGGTAGTTGACCGCGGTCGATATCGCGAGCGCGCCGATGCCCAGGGTCACGCGAAGCTTTTGATGCAGGAAGACGTCCCTGACCGGGGTGCCGTGTTGCGTGGCGGGCGGCGGCGTCGCATCCTCGAGATGGTTGCGGATGTAGATACCGACGGGTCCGACCAGGATGCCGAACAGGAACGGAATGCGCCAGCCCCACGAGCCCATCTCGGCAGCCGTCAGCCACGTTGTGAGCCCGACGCCGAACGTAGACGACAGCACCTGGCCCAGGCCTTGGCTGGCAAATTGCCAGCTTGCGATGAACCCGCGTCTATCAGGCGCATGCTCGACCAGAAAGGCCGTCGAGCTTCCGAATTCGCCGCCGGCAGAAAATCCCTGCACCAGGCGGGCGATCAGAACCGCGATTGGCGCAAGGATGCCGATGGTCTCGTAGGTGGGCATGATAGCGATCGCCAGCGTGCCGAACGTCATCAGGACGATGGAGATCATCAACGACGCCTTGCGGCCGTGACGATCGGCGTAAGCTCCAAGCACGACCCCGCCGATCGGCCGAACCAGGAACGCCAGTCCGAAGGTACCGAAAGTCAGAAGCAGCGAAGTGGTCGGATCGTTGTTCGGGAAGAAGGCCTTCGAAACATTGACGGCGAAATAGCCGTAAGAGGAGATGTCGTACCACTCCAGCGCGTTCCCGATCGAGACCGCAACGACGAGCTTGGTGAAACGTTTCTCTTGCGGCGCTGCCTGCGACATTCCAGCTGACTCGACCGGCGCCGATACTGTCATTCCAGGCCTCTTTCGTTGGACCGCTTGCCTCGGGGTCTAATTCTCAAGAAGCGCGCGGCGGCATCTCGCCCAGATCCCAGAACAGACCCGCCATGATGCCGAGCGCTTCCTCGGTGACCGGGAGCAGAATGTGTTCGTCGGGCGCGTGCTGCGAGCAGCCCGGATAGGAGTGCGGCACCCAGATCGTGGGCAAACCCAATGCTTCGGAGAACACGTCATTGGGCAGCGAGCCGCCGAAATTCGGCAGCACTGCGGGCGCCTTTCCAGTCGTCTACCGGATCGACGCCGCCGCCCAGTTGATCCAGGGGCTGTCGAAATCGGTGCGCGAGGCGGCAAAACGCTGCACGGCCGTCACCTCGACCATCGGAAAACCGTTAGCATGCAGGTGCGCCCTCACCACATCGGCGATGTTATCGACCTTGGTGCCCACGACGAAGCGAAGTTGCAGAACGGCTTGTGCACGGTCCGGTATAGCGTTGGCCGGCTTCTCGATATTGCCTGATGACATCGCCAGTACTTCGAGCGTGTTCCAGGCATAAAGCCGCTCGGCGGCCGATAGGCCTTCCTCACCCCAATTCTCCGACAGTGCCGGCTCATCGGCCATCGGCTCGATCGTCACGTCGGCAAGCATGGCGCGGATCTGGTTGGAAAGGCGCGGCGGTTTCAACTCGTCGAGCAACAGCCGTCCCTTGCGGTCGACCAGGGTCGCAATCGCGCTGGCGAGGATGGTCGCGGGATTGGCAAGCACGCCACCCCAATTGCCGGAATGATGCGAACCCTCGCGCAGGTTCACATCGAGGTGAACCCTCACTCCACCGCGGCAGCCGAGGAATATCGTGGGCCGGTCCGCGGCAAGCCGCGGCCCGTCGGATGCCAGAAACAGATCGGCGGAGAGTTCGTCACGCAGCTGCTCGCAGACCTGGCGCAGATCCGGCGAGCCGATCTCCTCGCCGGTTTCAACGATGAATTTCGCGTTGAAGCCCAGCCTTCCGCCGCGCGCCTCGCGCACGGCGGCAAGCGCCGACAGGTTGATGCTGTGTTGCCCCTTGTTGTCGGCGGTGCCGCGGCCATAGACGCGATTGCCTATCGTTGTCGTCTTCCACGGATCGAGGTTGTCCCGCCATTCTCCCACCATGCCGTCGACGACATCGCCGTGTCCGTAGATCAGAACGGTCGGAACGGAAGCGCTCTCGCGATATTCCGCAAGCAGGTAGGGGTTCTTGCCGGTCGGGGATTCGATCAGGCGTGAGGCAAAATCGAGTTTCGAAAAGGCCGGCTGCAGTTCGTCCACGAGATAGGCGCGCAACGCATCTCGCCGCTCGGGGTTCTGGCTTTCCGTGGGATAGGCGACCCGGCGGCCGAGTTCGTCAAGGAACTCGCCGGACTGAAGGTATTGGCGGGCCCGGGCGATGGCATCGGTTCTGGTCATGTCTTCTCTTTCGGGTAGCGAACGCATTCGAGTTCGATCAACGTATCGGGATAAAGCGGCGGCTGGAAGTGGCCACGAAACGATAGAATGTGCCTTGCCAAAGTCAGGGGGAATGCAACAATTTCCAACCAACAGGAATTTCCAACCAATAGGCCGGCATTCAAACCGGGTGAATTCAGGGATACTCTGCGGCGGGCGCCCAGGGCTTTTCGATCATGAAAAAAGAAATCCGGCTCAATGCTTTTGCTATGAACTGCGTCGCGCATCAATCGCCGGGGCTGTGGACCCATCCGCGCGACCGCACCAGCGAATATAACCGGCTGCCGTACTGGATCGATCTGGCGAAGACGCTGGAGCGCGGGCGGTTCGACGGGCTTTTTCTTGCGGATGTGCTCGGCGTCTACGACGTGTTCGGCAACAGCCCGGATGCGGCCTTGCGCAACGCCACGCAAACGCCTTGCAACGATCCGCAGCTGCTGATCCCGGCGATGGCCGCGGTGACCGAAAATCTCGGCTTTGGGGTGACTTCCAACCTGTCCTACGAGCCGCCGTACACATTCGCGCGG
>JAQGKJ010000406.1 GCA_028290165.1 Bradyrhizobium sp.
GAATTCGGGCGTGCCCAAGAAGATCAAACGAAGCGGCATGTTGTTTGGATGTCCTGCGGAAGGCGACCAGTTTACTCGTCATGGCCGGGCTTGTCCCGGCCATCCACGTCTTGAGGTTCGGCAGGAAAGGCGTTGATGCCCGGGCATAGGCGAGCGGAAGCGACGCCGTCCTTCGGACGGCTATGCCCGGGCATGACGGCTGAGGGGGTTCGCGGCTATTCCGCGGCCCTCTTAGCGGCCTTGGCAAATTTCTTCAGCACGCGGTCACGCTTGAGCTTCGACAGATAGTCCACAAACAGCACGCCGTTGAGATGATCGATCTCGTGCTGGATACAGGTGGCGAACAGGCCCTCGGCGTCTTCCTCGTGCACCTTGCCATCGAGATCGGTGAAGCGCAGGCGCACCTTTGCGGGCCGCTCCACCTCCTCGTAATATTCCGGGATCGACAGGCAGCCTTCCTCGTATGCCGACATCTCTTCCGACGACGACAGAATTTCCGGATTGATGAAGACCCGCGGCCGCGGCTGGCTCTCGCCGTTCTCGTCCTTTTTGGCGAGATCCATCGTAATGAGCCGCAGCGGCTCGGCGACCTGGATCGCCGCCAGCCCGATCCCGGGCGCGTCGTACATGGTCTCGAACATGTCGTCGGCGAGCTTGCGCACCTCCGCGGTGACTTTCTCGATCGGCCTGGAAACCAGTCGCAACTGTTTGTCCGGGAGGATGATGATTTCTCTTAGTGCCATGGCGGGCGATTTAAGCGGTTGATTTGCCGGGGTCAATGCGCCGGGCCGCCCCGTTTACCTTCGCTTAACCACCAAACTTAACGAAGGATTAACCATAAAAATTTACCCGGCATTCACCATAAATGTTCCCTCTTCGTTCGAATTCAAGGCCGAATCGGCTACAAGGGTCGAATGAGTGAAATCCTCTTTATGATCGGCGATTGGCCGGTCCGCACCACCGCCGCGCTGATCGGCTTTGGCGCGGTCGCACTGCTGCTGCTCCTGATGATTGCCATCGTGATCGCGCGATCCGGACGGCGCGGCGCGGAGTTCGCGATGGCGCAGGCGGTTCGCGCAGACGAGCTTGAAGATCGCCTGAACGACGTGCTGCGCGCACAGAGCGAGGCCACCGGCCGCGTCGATGCGATGGGCCAGGCGCTGGCCGGCCGCCAGGCCGAGATGGCGCGTGCCGTCAGCGAGCGGCTGGATTCAGTGACCCATCGCGTCGGCCAGTCGATGGAGCAGACCACGCGCAACACCATGGACTAGTTGCGCGTGCTGCACGAGCGGCTCGGCATCATCGACAACGCCCACAAGAATCTCACCGACCTCACCTCACAGGTCACGACCCTGCGCGACGTGCTCGCCAACAAGCAATCGCGCGGCGCGTTCGGGCAAGCGCGAATGGAAGCGATCGTCCAGGACGGCATGCCGAAAGGTTCCTACGAATTCCAGCATACGCTCTCTACCGGCAAACGGCCGGATTGCGTGGTGTTCCTGCCCGACCAGCGGCCGCTCTGCATCGACGCGAAATTTCCGCTGGAGGCGGTGACCGCGCTGCACGACGCGCGCACCGACGAGGAACGGAAATTCGCAACGCAACGATTGCGCGCCGACGTGATGAAGCATGTCAGCGATATCGCCGAGAAATATCTGATCGCCGGCGAGACCCAGGACACCGCGCTGATGTTCGTGCCGTCGGAATCGGTCTATGCTGAAATTCACGACGGTTTTGACGATGTGATCCAGAAGGCCTATCGCGCCCGCGTGGTGCTGGTATCGCCGTCGCTGTTGATGCTGGCGATCCAGGTGATGCAGCAGATCCTCAAAGATGCGCGGATGCGCGATGCCGCCGACCAGATCCGCACCGAAGTGCTCAACCTCGGCGACGACCTCGGACGCCTGCGCGATCGCGTGCTAAAATTGCAGAAGCATTTTTCCGACGCCAACGAGGATGTCCGGCAAATCCTGATTTCCGCCGACAAGATCGAAAAGCGGGCGGGGCGGATCGAGGAGCTGGATTTCAGCAAGGAACCACCCGCCGAGACGCCACGCATCGTCAAGCCAGGCGGGCCCGAACTGTTTCCCGTTCCGCGCAAGCTGCAGGCGGGGGAGTAGGACACGGCGTCATCGTCCGCGAAGGCGGACGATCCAGTATTCCAGAGACCGCAGATGGGAGCACGCAGCTTCTAGCTCTACATCCTCGCCAGCCGCATCGGCGGCACGCTTTACATTGGCGTTACCAACGACCTCATTCGGCGCGTCACCGAGCATCGCCAGAAATTGGCGGAAGGCTTTACGAAGAAATATGAGGTCGGCAGGCTCGTTTATTTCGAACAATTCGATGACGCCGAAAACGCAATCAAGCGCGAGAAGCGATTGAAAAGTTGGAATCGAGCTTGGAAGATCCGACTGATCGAGAAACACAATCCCAATTGGGACGATCTGTACCCAAACCTCGCCAGCGTTTAAGATCCCGTCATAACCTCACGCACCGTCATACCCCGCGGAGACGGGGTATCCAGTACGCCTCGCTCTCTAGGCTTAGGCTGAGACACCGCGGAATACTGGATCGTCCGCCTTCGCGGACGATGACACCTAAGTGGACGACGAGTAATCATCAAGCCGGGCGATGACATTATAATTTGTTGAGCCCGAATCTGCTAACACCCCTTCATGACCGCACCGGAAGCCACGTCCACATCACCTGAAAACCCTGCCACTCCCCGCGCCTCCTGGCGCGAGGGCCTTGCCGTGTATCTGCAGCGGCGGGTGCTGATCGTGTTGCTGCTCGGCTTTTCCTCCGGGCTGCCGCTGGCGCTGTCGGGGTCGACGCTGTTGGTGTGGATGCGCGAATCCGGCGTCGATCTCGGCACCATCGGGCTGTTCGCACTGGTCGGCACGCCCTACACGCTGAAATTTCTGTGGGCGCCGATCGTCGATGCGCTGCACGTGCCGTTGTTCACGCGCGCCTTCGGCCGCCGGCGCGGCTGGCTGGTGTTTTCGCAACTGCTTCTGATCATAGCGATCCTGCTGCTGGCGCTGACCGATCCGGCGCGCTCGCCGCTGTTCGTGGCGCTCGGCGCGCTCCTGGTGGCGGCGATGTCGTCAACGCAAGACATCGTGGTCGATGCGTTTCGCGTCGAAAGCCTGCCCGAAAGCGAGCAGGCCGCCGGCATGGCATCCTATGTCGCGGCCTACCGCATCGGCATGCTGGTCTCGACCGCCGGTGCGCTGTTTTTGGTGAGTGGGTTCGAATCAACCGGCATCGCGCGGTCGCAGGCGTGGATGTGGGGCTACGTGGTGATGGCAGCGATGGTGCTGATCGGCACCGTCAC
>JAQGKJ010000418.1 GCA_028290165.1 Bradyrhizobium sp.
TTGGTGTCGCGCATGGTCGAGTAGATGATCAGCGACAGGCAGATCATGCCGCTGAGATAATAATAGAACCATTCCTCGTGCCCGATACTCTTGAAATATAGCGCGATCGCCGGCGCGGTGCCGCCGAATACCGACACCGTAATCGCGTAGGGCCGCCCGACGCCGAGCGCGCGGACATTGGTGGGGAACAATTCGGCCTTTACGATGGCGTTGATCGAGGTGTAGCCGGCGACGAAAAGCCAGGCTGCGCAGATCAGCATAAAGGCGACCAGCGGCGATTTGGTTTCCTTCAGCGTGGTCAGGATCGGGATCGTCGCCAGCGTCCCGGCGATGCCGAAAAAGATCAGCAGCGGCTTGCGGCCGATCCGGTCGGACAGCGCGCCGTAAATCGGCTGCAGCAGTGTCGCAAAAATCAGCGAGCCGAAGATCACGAATGTCGTTTGATCCTCGGTCAATCCAACCGACAATTTGACAAACGTCTGCATATAGGTCGTGAACGTATAAAACGCCGCGGTGCCGCCGGCGGTGAGGCCGACGACCAGCAATAGCTCGCGCGGATATTTCAGGAGCCCGCGGATCGAGCCGCTCGGTTTTGCGATTTTCCTTGCTTCTTCGAACGCCTCGGTTTCATGCAGCTTGCGCCGCATCACCGCTGCAAAAATCGCGAGCAACGCGCCGATCACGAATGGGATCCGCCAGCCCCATTGCTTCAATTCCTCAGGCGTCAGGAAAACCTTTTGCAGCAACAACAAGACGATGATCGCGGTGAGCTGGCCGCCGATCAGGGTGACGTATTGAAAGCTGGAATAGAAGCCGCGGTGGTTGGCATCGGCGACCTCGCTCAGATAGGTCGCGCTGGCACCGTACTCGCCGCCCAAGCTCAAGCCCTCGATGATGCGCGCCAGCGCCAGGATCGCCGGCGCGGCGATGCCGATCGAAGCATAAGTCGGCGTCACCGCGATGATCAGCGAGCCGAAGCACATGCAGACCACCGACAGCGTCAGCGACAGCCGCCGGCCGTAGCGGTCGGCGATGTAACCGAACAGCCAGCCGCCGAGCGGCCGCATCAGAAACGTCGCCGCAAACAGCACGGCGGCGTTGAGCTGCTGCACCACCGGATCGCTGTTTGGAAAGAACGCCGGCGCGAAATAAAGCGCGAACGCCGTATAGGCGTAGAAGTCGTACCATTCGACGAGATTGCCGACCGAACCGATGAAGATCGCCTTGATCCGGCGTTCCGCGTCGGCGAGATCGATATGATTGGCGGCAGGCTTTACGGCTTCAACTGTCATGTCGGCCTCCAGCAACCGATCATTGCAATCCCGTGGGCGAAGGCTCTAGCCCATCGTTCTGAACAGTACCGGAAGCTGGCGCGGCCCGCGCACCGTGCCTTCCGACCATTTGATCTGGCCGGCCGGGTCCAGCCTGAAATCCGGAATGCGCTTCAGCCATTCTTCGATGGCGACCGTCATTTCCATGCGCGCGAGGTTGGAGCCGACGCAGCGGTGAATCCCCAGGCCGAATGCTGCGTGGCGGTTCTCCTTGCGGTCGATCACGACCTTGTCGGCATCGGGAAACATGGCGGGATCGCGGTTGGCGGCGGGAAATGACAATAGCACCATGTTGCCGGGTTTGACGGGGCAGCCGCTGATCACGGTCTCCTTCATCACCTCGCGCGCCATCGTCACCGGCGCATAGGCGCGCAGCAATTCCTCCACGGCGGTCGGCATCAGGTGCGGTTCCCCGACCAGCCGTTCGCGATCCGCAGGCGTCTTCGCCAGATGCCACAGCGAAGCGCCGATCGCGCTCCAGGTGGTGTCGATGCCGGCGATCAATAACAGCCGCAGCGAGCCCAGCACATGCACGTCCGACAACGGCTGGCCGTTCTTGTCCCGCGCATTCATCAGCGTCGAGATCAGATCGTCGGTCGGGTGTTGCTTGCGATGCTCGATATGGCCGGCGAAATAGCCGGTCATCTCGTGGATCGCGCGCATCAGCGCCTCATTGTCCTTGATACCCAGTTCGAGGATTTCGTGGATCCATTTGATGAAGAGGTCGCTGTCCTTTTCCGGGATGCCGAGCATATGGGCGATGGCGCGAACCGGAACGTGCTTGGTGTAGCGCGCCGCGGCGTCGCATTTTCCGTCCATGATGAATTGGTCGATCAGCTCGTTGCAGATCGCGCGAACCCTCGGCTCCAGCTTTTTCATGGCGTCGGGCGTGAACGGCGGCAGCAGCAACTGTTTCGCGGGCTTGTGCTCCGGCGGGTCGGATGTGATCGGCGGCGCCGATTGTACAGTCTCTGGCCGGACGTCGCGCACGATGACGCGGCGCGAGGAGAAATGCTCGCTGTCGTTGGCGATCTTCCTTACCGCTTCATAAGTGGTCGGCAGGTAGCAGCCGAGGAAGCGCTCGGTGTGAACCACGGGGCTTGCCGCCCGCAATTCCTCCCAGATCGGAAATGGGTTTTCAGTCCAGCGCGGATCGGTATGGTCGAAATCGTGAACCCAGTCGGTGACCGGAGGGTGATCGGGCAGTGCAGGGGCGGGATCGGAGATTGCGCCGGCTCGCTCGGACATCAGGATAAATTCCTCTGGTTCGTCTGTTCAAAACAGCTCAAAACAATGGTGCACGGAGCAAATAGTTTCGCGGCCAGGCTCATTCCTCGGTCACGTTGATCGCAATTTCCGGACAATTGGAGTGGGCGAGCCACGCCTTGTCCTCGAGCGCTTTGGGCACGGAGCCGTCGCCGATTTCGTGCGCATTGCCGAATTCGTCGAGCTCGAACAGTTCAGGCGCCAGCGACTTGCAGCGGGCATGTCCCTGGCACTTTTCCTGATCGACGTGGATTTTGAGTTTTCCCGACATTCCAGCGTTCCCCTGTGGCCCACGCGTATCGCTCGCGCGTTCGTGTTTCCATGGTGATTATAGCGGTGCAGGCGTCACGCGCCAGCGTCCTTATCGCCGCTGGTTCCGGGCGATCAAGGTGTCAGGTTACTTCGCCGGCCTGGGATCGATCGGCGTCGTGCCGCGCAGGCCCAAAATATCCTCCAGCAGCTTTGCGCCGGCGAGAAGCTCTGCCTCACCGCGCGGCGCCGCCACCACCTGAAGGCCGACCGGCAGGCCCGACGCGGTGAACCCGCAGGGCAACGACAGCGCCGGGCAGCAGGCCAGCGTGATCGCATAGACGATGGCGAGCCATTCGACGTAATTGTCGAATTTGTGGCCAGCGCATTCGGCGACGTAACGATTCTCGATCGGAAACGGCGCGACGATGGTGGCGGGGATCAGCAGCAGATCGTAGGTCTTGAAGAATTCAAGTGTGCGCGCGGCCATCGCGAGGCGCTGCGCTTCGGCGCGCTCAAGCTGCTCGACGGTCAGTTTCAGGCCTTCCTCGATGTTCCAGATCACCTCAGGCTTGAGCAGATCGCGCTTGGTGCGCAGCAGCGCTGCCTTGCTGATGGCGAAGTCGAAGGCGCGCAACACATGGAAACATTCATGGGCCTCGCGCAGGTCGGGATGCGCTTCCTCGACAATGGCGCCCGCCTCGGCGAAACGCGACGCCGCCTTCCGGGTGATGGCGGCGATTTCGGGATCGACCGGCGTGATGCCGAGATCGGGCGAATAGGCGACGCGTTTTGGCCCCTTGCCGGAGCGCGCGGCGGACAGAAACGACGTTGGCAGCGAAGGCAACGACAGCGGATCGGCAGAATGTTCGCCGCTCATGGCATCGAGCAGCAGCGCGAGGTCCTCGACATTGCGCGCCATCGGGCCATGCACCGTCAGGTTACGATCGATCTTGAAAGTCGGGGTATGCGCGACGCGGCCGATGCTCGGCCGCATGCCGACGATGCCGCAGAAGCTCGCCGGGTTCCGCAGCGAGCCGCCCATGTCGGTGCCATGCGCAAGCCACGCCATGCCGGTGGCGAGCGCAACCGCAGCGCCGCCCGAGGAGCCGGCGGCGGACCGCGACAGGTCCCAGGGGTTGAGCGTCGCGCCGAACACCTCATTGAAAGTGTTGGCGCCGGCGCCGAATTCCGGTGTGTTCGACTTGGCGTAAACGACCCCGCCATTTTCTTCGAGATGTTCGACCACAATATCGGAATGCCCAGAGATATGATCCTTGAAGATCGGCGAGCCCTGCGTGTTCTTGACGCCCTCGACATGGAACAGGTCCTTGATCGGCACCGGCATGCCAGCGAGCAAGCCGCGATCGCCGGCCGGCCTTTTCATCAGCGCCTTGGCGCGCGTTCGGGCGCGATCGAAGCACAGCGTCGGCAGGGCGTTCACCTTGCCGTCGACTTCCGCGATCCGGCTTTCCAGCACGTCGAGCAGATCGAGCGGCGTGACGTCGCCCGAATTGAGTTTATCGACGATGGCGCATGCCGTCGCCCGTACCAGTTCCTGATTGGATGCCACTTACGTCTCCCGGTCGTTCCGCCTTCGTTAGCGGATTGCCTAGTCCTGTAAGACATTTTCCGGCAAAGTGGAAACGCGCTACAACGGGCCGCAATTGGAGATTTGAGCATGACCACGCCGTTCGACGCGCCCGACTGGCGCACCATGAGCCAGCAAGATCTTGACCTCGGCCTCAACAATGGCGTTGCGGTAGCGGCAAGCGCGGACATCGCCGCCGGCTGGGAGCGCCGCTCGACCGAGACGCGTGCGCGATACCCCGATCATCTCGACCTCAGATACGGCCCGCGCGAGCGCAACCGGATCGACTTTCTCAAAGCGCGCGAAAAAGGCCCGACGCTGGTGTTCATTCATGGTGGCTACTGGCAGCAGCGCGCCAAGGAGATTTTCACGGTCTTCGCAGACGGGCCGATGTCGCATGGCATCAATGTCGCACTTTTTGGCTACACGCTCGCGCCGGACGCCACGCTCGATGAGATCGTCGCCGAAATTGGTGGAGGCCTTGATTTTCTGGCCGCGCAGTTACCCGCGCTCGGCGGTGACGCAAGCCGGATCGTCGTGTCCGGATGGTCCGCTGGCGGACACCTGACATCGATGGCGCTGTCGCATCCGCTGGTGAAAGCCGGTATCGGGATCAGCGGCATTTACGATCTCGAGCCGATCCGTCACAGCTATCTCAACGTCAAGCTCGGGCTCGACGAGGCAATGTCCCGCCGCAACTCGCCGATGATGCAGGCCGGCGGCGCGCTAAAACCGCTGTCGCTGGTGGTCGGCAGCGCCGAACTGCCGCTGCTGCGCAAGCAGACCGCCGATTTCGCGGGCCACCGCGCCAAATACGGATTGCCGGTCACTTACGAAGAAATCCCCGGTTCCAACCATTTTACCATCATGAACGAGCTGGCCTCGCCTTCGGGGCGGATCACGACGCTGGTCCGGCAGTTGTTTGAGCGGACGGCGGGTTAATCGGCGTGGCGATCAAACCAGCGTCGCAGCGATGAGGGCACTCACCTGCGGCACGTTCTCAATTCCCCATAGAAGGCGCAGCAGATTGTCGACGCGATCGGCGCCAAGGTGCTTCTGCGCCATTAGCCGAAACTTCTCTTCCATTTCGGCATCGGTCATCGGATTTTTGAAGTGCCCGCGGTGATATTCGACGCGGACGGTCTTGCGCGCACCCGATTTAAGGACGACTTCCAGTTCGCACAGATTGAATTCCTGCTCTGTCCGATCGGCTTCATCCGACGGCAGGCATTTGATGCGGCTTACGAGGTCGAGCAGGCGCGGGTCGTGTAGATAAGGGTCCTCGTAGTATTCAGGCTCGATCTTGCCGTACATCAGCACGAGGCTCGCCGCATAGGGGATGCTGTGATCGGCGGTTTCGTGCGTCTGCGGCCGCCACTTGTCCGGGCCGTCAGCCATGATCTTGATCGCCGAGTGCGAGACGTGGATGTTGACCTCATGGATGTCGTCCGGGCTTTTGAAAAACGGCCGCGCTTCCACGGCGGCCTGGGCGACGGTTTGTGAGAACTGGCCAAGCGGAAAGCGTTTGGTGAAGGCGCGCCGGATGCCGAACGGCTCGCCAAGCTGCGGTGGTTGGACTGGCTGGCGGCCCATCACCTTGAAGAAGCCATAGCGTCCCTCGAAGATCTGGCTCGGGCCCGTCATTCCGTTTTGTGCGAGTTGCGCGGCAAAGATCGCCTTGCGACAGGCGTCGGCCGCCGCGAAGGCTTTCCAGTTCGACAGCTCATCGGCGCGGCCCTGTCGGGTTGCGGTGTTGCCGCCGACCGTGATCCCGATCGCGTGGACCATCTGCTGCGCCGTCAGCCCCATCAGGCGACCGGCGCCGACCACACCCGCGATGCCGGTAATTGTCGAATGGTCGATGCCATTGCCGAGATAGTCAAAGACATCCGCGATCTTGCAGAACACTTCGTAAGCGAGCACGGTTGCGGTGATGAGGTCGCGGCCGCTGCGCGCGGTGAGTTCGGCCGAGGTCAGCAGGGCCGCAATCGTATCGCTCGGATGCCCGGCGCCATGGGTGAGACTGACGAAGGCGTCGTTGAAATCCAGGTATCGGATCATGACGCCGTTGGCGAAAACCGCCAGA
>JAQGKJ010000477.1 GCA_028290165.1 Bradyrhizobium sp.
CATCATGGTCAACTATCTCTATCGTCTCGATGACATCGAGAAGAACCACGAGGCCTACGCCAACCAGGGCGATATCGCGGCTTCCAGCGCGGTGAAGAAGCTTTTGAAGAGCGAAGGCCGGCGGTTATTGGATATGCGATTGTCGTGAGCCGGCAGACGATCCCGTATACCTCACAGCGACGGAAGTGAGCTCCCTCTCACGTCGGGAGAGGGTTGGGGTGAGGGGTTACGGTCTATCGCGAGAGCGAAACCCCTCACCCGGATCGCTCCGCGATCCGACCTCTCCCTTTGGGAGAGGTGACGCGGGCCATCGCGCGCTCGGACACTACGCCGCCAGCGCCTTCATCTCCGCGTAGAGATCGGACTTCCCCTCAAAGCCGATGCCCGGCATATCCGGCATCGTGATGTGGCCGTTCTCGACGCGAACGCCGTCGGGGAAACCGCCATAGGGCTGGAACAGATCGGGATAGCTCTCATTGCCGCCGAGGCCGAGGCCGGCCGCAATGTTGAGCGACATCTGATGGCCGCCGTGCGGAATGCAGCGGCTCGCCAACCAGCCCTGGGTTTTCAACACCTCGAGCGTGCGCTGATATTCGCAAAGCCCGTAGGACAGCGCGCAATCGAACTGCAGCCAGTCGCGGTCGGGCCGCATCCCGCCATAGCGAAGAAGGTTGCGCGCATCCTGATGGCTGAATAGATTCTCGCCGGTCGCCATGGGTGCGGGATAGAATTCCGCGAGCGCCGCCTGCAGCTGGAAATCGAGGGGATCGCCGGCCTCCTCGTACCAGAACAGCGGATAGTCGCGCAGCATTTTTGCGTACGCAATCGCGGTCTCCAGATCGAAGCGGCCATTGGCGTCGACGGCGAGCTGTGCTTGATTCCCGATCTCTTTCAACACCGCTTCGATGCGTTGACGGTCCTCTTCAATCGGCGCGCCACCGATCTTCATTTTCACGACGTTATAGCCGCGATCGAGATAGCCGCGCATTTCGCCGCGCAGCGCCGACAGGTCCTTGCCCGGATAGTAGTAACCGCCGGCCGCATAGACGAACACGCGGGCATTCGCGGCGCGCCCGTGACGTTCGGCAAGCAGCCGGAACAACGGTTTTCCCGCGATCTTCGCCACCGCGTCCCACACGGCCATGTCGATGGTGCCGACCGCGACCGAGCGCTCGCCATGACCGCCCGGCTTTTCGTTCGACATCAGCGTCGCCCAGATTTTATCGGGATCGAGGTTGTCGCCGGACTCATCAAGCAAAATCCTGGAATCAGCTTCCAGCAGCCGCGGGGCAAAACGTTCGCGGATCAAACCGCCCTGCCCGTAACGGCCGTTGGAATTAAAGCCGTAACCAACCACGCGTTTGCCGTCGCGCATGACATCGGTGACGACAGCAACCAGGCTCGTCGTCATCTTGGTGAAATCGATATAGGCGTTGCGGATGGGTGACGAGATCGGTTTTGTGACTTCGCGGACGTCGACGACACGAACGGACATGGTTTTGGCTTTCTTTCTTCGTCATGCCCGGGCATAGCATGTCTGCTTTACGCAGACTGCGTAAACTTGTCTGCGCTCCCGGGCATCCACGTCTTAACAGTGTGGCGGCGAGAAAGACGTGGATGGCCGGGACACGCCCGGCCATGACGGCTTTTCCATTGGCCTGCATTTCGAAGCCGGCCTTCAGGACTGCCCCTTGTCGCGGAAATACGGCTCGACCGGGCCGTGAACTTTTATCGTGAGCGGGTTGCCGTAGCGATCCTTGGCGTTGCCCGCGGTGACGCGGACCCAGCCCTCGCTGACGCAATACTCCTCGACGTTGGTTTTCTCGACGCCCTTGAAACGGATGCCGACATCGCGCGCCAGCACCTCCTCATTGTAGTAAGGGCTTTTCGGATCGGTCGACAGACGATCCGGCAATTGCTCGGTGATGGCGTCGTTCTTCTCGTTCACAGCAGGGCCTCGATTTCTTGTGTCAGTCCTTCCGGCTTGGCGGTCGGCGCGTGCCGGGCCACCACCTTGCCCGAGCGATCGACCAGGAATTTGGTGAAATTCCATTTGATCGACGGGCCGAGCAGTCCGGATGTTTCGTTCTTCTAGTATTGATACAGCGGATGCGCGCCAGTGCCATTGACGTCGATCTTGGCGAACATCGGAAAGGTGATGGCATAATTGCTGGTGCAGAACTGCTCGATCTGTTTGGCGTCGCCGGGCTCCTGGCGGCCGAACTGGTTGCAGGGAAATCCGAGAACCGAAAAACCGCGCCGGCCAAGCTGCTCATGCAGCGCCTCAAGCCCGCGGTATTGCGGCGTGAATCCGCAGGCGCTCGCGGTATTGACGATCAGCAACACCTGACCCTCGAACCGTTTTAGTGGAACGTCCTCACCGGCAAGCGACTTTGCCGTGAAATCGTAAATGCCAGCCATCGTATTCCTTATTACGGAACAGGAATTCCGCTTAGCGCACGGGATCGACCGGCATCGGTGGTGTTCCACCGGCTTCGATCGCTTCCCCCGCCAGCAGACACAGATCCTCGCGGTAACGGCCGGAGACGACCTGGACGCCGACGGGAACCCGACCCACCAAGCCGGTGGAGACCGTTAGCCCAGGCAGGCCCATGAAGGGAATAGCAATTTGCGGCAGTTGCGCGCGCCAAACCCGCGCGAATGAGGCATCGTCGCGCAGATCGAGGCCGTCCGGAAACGGCAATTCGGCCGACACCGGCATCAGCAACACCGAATAGGTCTCGAAGAACTGCAGCCATTCGCGCGCCAGGGTCGCCCGGCGCGTCAGCGCTTTCGAGAACGCGGCCGCGTCGAACGGAAAGACTTTTGTCTTGTTGCCGCGCAGGCAGGCGAGCGCGCCGGGATCGCCTTCGCGCTCCGCAGCAGCGAGCTGCGCTTCATAGCCGTCGCCGAGCCACAGCTTGGTCTGCAGATCCGCAGCCTCGCGCAGCGGCGGCGTGGTTTCGATCTCTTCGACCACCCATCCCGCGCGCGCCAGACGTTTGCCGGCATCCGCAACCGCCGCCTTCACCTCCGCGACCGTCTCAAGACCGTCAGGCTGAAGGCACAGCGCGGCCCGCTTCGGCATCGCGGGTCCTTCCAGCGGCGCCGGCACCCACCAGGGATCGCGCACGTCTTTCCCCGACATCGCCGCCAAGGCGATCCTGAGGTCGCCGATGGTGCGCGCCAGCGGACCGGATACCGCCGAGATCTGCGGCCCGATAGTGCGTTCGGGCAGCGACGCATTGAAGGCCGCGATGCGGCCCATGGTCGGCCGCAGGCCGTGAACGCCACAGGCGTAAGCGGGATAGCGGATCGATCCCGCAATATCGGTGCCGTGCGCGATATGCCCGATGCCGGCTGCGACCGCCGAACCCGCGCCGCCGGACGAGCCGCCCGGCGTGATGCCGGGGTCGCGCGGATTCTTGGTGTCGCCGTGGATCAAATTGGTGGTGAACCAGCGGTAGGAAAACGCCGGGCAGTTGGTGCGCCCCAAAATCACGGCGCCCGCCTTGCGCAGATTGTCGATCACCGGACTGTTGGTCGCTGCGATGACATCGCGCTGCAGCTTGAGGCCGTTGGTGGTCGCAAACCCCTCCTGGTCGATATTGACCTTAACGGTCACGGGCACGCCCACCAGTGGGCCGACATCGTCATTGCGCGCGATCGCCGCATCGATTGCCGCGGCCTGCGCCAGCACGTCCGCCGGGCGGTGGTCGACCACGGCGTTGATCGCGGGGTTGACTGCATCCAGCCGGGCCAGCGCAGCGGACGCCGCCTCTTTCGCCGAAATCTTTTTCGACCTTATCAGCGCGGCGAGGTCAGTGGCCGACAGGCGCCAGAGATCTTCCATGGATAACTCCCGTTTGAACGCCAACTTGTAGCGCCACCTCATCGGCAGCGCCATGGCAGGCGGACGAAAGTCATGGGGGGTCAGCGAAAACGGGCGAGATAATAGGCGAGATCGGCGATCTGCTCCGGCGTCACCGGCTGCAGCACTTCGGCCATGGTGCCGTCATAGCCGTGGCGGCTGTTGTCCTTGTATTCCCGCATGGTCTTGAGGAGATAATCCTCGCGCTGGTCGGCGATGCGCGGGACATTGTCTTTGCCGGAAAAATCGGCGTTGTGGCAGGAATTGCAGTGATGCTGCTGCACCAGCGCTTGCGCCCGCTGCAACCGCGCCGGATCGCCGGCATCCCCCGGCGGCTTTGGCTTCGGCAGTTGGCCGACAAAATCGGAGAATGCGCGAAGATCATCGTCCGAGAGCGCCTTCGCCATGTCGTTCATCGGCTCGAACACACGCAGCTTTTCACGAAACATGAAAAGCTGGATCAGCGCGTAAGGCGGCTGTTGGCCGCCAAGCGACGGCGTGTTCTCGGTCTCGGATTGGCCGTGCTCGCCATGGCAGGCGAGACAAGGCGCGGCACGCTCCTCAAGCGTCTCCGCTCGGACTGGCCAGGCAAGCAAGGCAAACGTCACGGCGGCAATCAAGCTACGCATCGGCGATTCTCGGTTCTTCGTCATGGCCGGGCATAGCCGTCCGAAGGACGGCGTCGCTTCCGCTCGCCTATGCCCGGCCATCCACGTCTTTCTTGTTGCGACACCGTCAAGGCGTGGATGCCCGACACAAGGCCGGGCATGACGAGTACCGCGTCTGGCTACATTATCGCTTACTGCGAGGCGACCTTCGGCTTGCCGTAGGTGACCCGATAGACGGCGCCGTTCCAGTCGTCGGAAACCAGCATCGAGCCGTCCTTCATCTGCAGCACATCGACCGGCCGGCCGACATAGCTGTTGTTTTCCAAAAAGCCCGTGATCAGCGGCTCCATGGACTTGACCGTGTCGTCCTTGTTCAACTTGACCACGACGACGTCGCCGCCGAACTTCCTGGACCGGTTCCACGAGCCGTGGCGGGCGACGATGACGGCGTTCTTGTAGCCTTTCGGGAACATGTTGCCGGTATAGAACCGCATCCCGAGCGAAGCGGAATGCGGGCCCATCAAACCGACCGGCGGGGTGAATTCGCTGCAGGAATGTCCCCAGCCGAATTCGGGATCCGGAATGTTGCCCTGGTAGCAGTAAGGCGCGCCGAAATCCTCGCCGACCTTTGTCACGCGATTGAGCTCGTCCTCGGGAACATCCTCCGACAACCAGTCGCGGCCGTTGTCGGTGAAGTAGAGTTGCTTGGATTCCGGGTGCCAGTCGAAGCCGACGGTGTTGCGGACGCCAAGTGCGACGACTTCCGCGCCAGTGCCGTCGAGATTCATCCGCCTGATCTGGCCATGCGCGTCGTCATGCAGCAGGTTGTTGCCGGGCTGTCCGACCGGAACGTAGAGCTTGTTGTCCGGCCCGATGGCAATGAACTTCCAGCCATGGGCTTCGTCCTTGGGCAGCTTGTCGTAGATCAGGGTCGGCTTCGGCGGATTGTCGAGGACGTCTTCGACGTTGTCGATCTTGGAGACTTTTGAGAGTTCGGCGATGTAGAGCGTGCCGTCCTTGAACGCGACGCCGTTCGGCCGATAAAGGCCCGAGGCCAGCACCTTGACCGTTCGCTTGCCGTCCTTGTTGACGATGGCATAGACCTTGTCGACGAGGCGGCTGCCGACGAATACCGTGCCCTTGTCGCCGACCGCGAGCGAACGCGCGTTCGCCATGCCGGCCGCGTAGACTTCTATATTGAAGCCGGCCGGTACCTTGAGTTTTGCCAACGGCAATTTGTCTACCGCAGCTGGAATCGGCGGCGGCGCGACCGGCGCAAGTTTTGCTGCGGCTTCGTTATCGGCCGGCCGCCCGATCAGGGGCGAACCCGGCGGAAGCGCGGGCGCGGCACCTTGTGTCGCAGCCGGCGGCGGATTGGCCGGCTGCTGTGCGGCAGCACTGAACGTAAACGCAACGAAAAAAGCGCCGGCGAGCCATAGGCCGCGCGGCGCGGACGAGCAGATCGTCATGACGTCCTCCCATTTTTTTAATTCATGTCTTTTTAATTCATGTCGGGATTCCGGATCGATCTTTCGGATCATCCAGCGATCACGGCATGGGGTTCAGTGTTTTGTGACGGGTACGTCAGAGATGTCGAGGATTGCTTCGCTAAACGGAAACTCCAGCACGATTTCGCCCTCATCGTCCGTCACTTCGAGGATAGCATTCAGCAGAGCCCGCTCAACGCCTTCGGTCCTCAGAAGTTCCCGGATCATGGCCCGCGCAACTTCCCATGCGCGATCCGCATTGCGCAGTTCTTCGCCTTCGGGATCCGAAATCAGGTCGTCGCCGATGCGTGTGTTGAAGAAATACCGCGGCATGGGGCAAATCCACTTGGTTGAGGGCTCCGGTTCGGAACCCGCGACATCTCACAAGTTCTTTATCGGAGTTGGCTTGGTGAGG
>JAQGKJ010000535.1 GCA_028290165.1 Bradyrhizobium sp.
CCTTGCCCATCTTCTCAGTCGTTGCCTTGATCATGTAGATCGCGAGATAACCCTTGATGCCGTTGTGGTCGGGCACGTATTTGTACTTCTTGACGAACTTCTCGCGGAACGCCTTGACGAGATCGATCGGGGCGTCAGTGGTCAGCCCGACGTGGCCGCGGGCGCCGTTGGCGGCATCGCCGGCGAGTTCGACCACCTTCTGGCCCACCAGCGTGGTTTCGCCGATCAATGGTGCGGTCACGCCCTGACGCTTGAGCTCTTTCAGGATGCGCGCGCTCTCTTCCTCGTTGAGGTAGATGAAGACCGCGTCAGGTGCTGCGGCCTTGATCTTGCTGACGTCGGCGGCGAAATCGGCTTGGCCGGCTTCGGTCGACAGATCGGCTACGACCTTGATGCCATAGCGCGCAAATTCCTTGGTGATGACGTCGCGTCCGCCCTTGCCGAAATCATTGTTGACCCAGACGATCGCCACCGATTTGGCCTTGAGATCGTCGTTGATATATTTGGCGACCTTCGGCATCGACGATTGCTGACCGAACGAGGTGCGGAACAGGAACTTGTTGCTTCCTTGCGTCAGTTCGGCGGCTTCGCCGCCCATGATCTGTGCGATACCGGCCTCGGCGGCGAGTGGTGCGGTAACCTTCACCGATCCGGAATAGCCGGGACCGAGCAATACATAGGGCTCGCCATCCAGCGCTTTCTGAACCTGCGCACGCGCCACGCCGGGGTTCGACTGCGAATCCGCGTGGCTGACCTCGAGCTTGCGGCCGAGAACGCCGCCCTTGGCATTGATCTCTTCGATCGCGAGATCAATGCCGTTTTTCCAGTTGGTGCCGACAGTGGCGCCGCCGCCGGACAATTCGGCGACATTGGCTAACTTGATCGGTGCTCCCTGCCCAAACGCCGCTCCGCTCAAAACGGTCGCGAGCACGGCGCCCGCCAAAATTTGAGGCTTCATTCGGTCCCTCCCTGGGTGATCTCTCGATTTATAGCCGCGGCCTTATCGGAAGCCGCGTTGTCATGCCGCGTTCGAAGCGGCATATCTTTTTGCCATCACGCCATCGAATGCAATTCCCCTCTCGGCGGTAGAGGGCGCCAGACCAGTGAACAATTCAAACGCGTCGGCCGCCTGGTTAATCGCAAGCTCGCGCCCGGTCATGACCGCGGCGCCTTTCGCCTTGGCCGCGGTCAAAAGCGGCGTCCAGAGCGGTGAATAGATCGCGTCCACAACCCAAAGTCCGGCGTGCAGCAGGGTATCCGGAACCGGCGTGCCGAGGCTCGGCAGCATCCCAACCGGTGAGCCGTTGACGACTCCTGCAACGCCGCGCAGCGCATCCTCGACGCCGTGGGCAACGTACGTCTTCACTTGCCCTTCGAGTTGCTTTGCCAGACGCGCGGCCTTGGCGGCCTCGCTATCGAAGATCCGCAACTCGGTGACATCGAGACCCGCGAGCGCAAACGCGATCGCCTTGCCGACGCCGCCGGCGCCGATCACCGCGACCGGGCCGCGCGAGGATGCGGTCACGAGCGGGCTAACGGCACGCGCAAAACCCGTGGTGTCGGTGTTATGGCCGATCAGCCTGTTATCGCGGACAACGACGGTATTGACCGCGCCGATCTCGGCTGCGCCGGGCGATAATCCGTCGAGGAGGTCGACCACGGCTTCCTTGTAGGGAAAGGTGACGTTGATGCCGGCGAAACCGAGCCGTCGGATGCCTTCGAGCAGAACCTTCAACTCGTCTCGCCCGGCGCCAGCCACCTCGACGAGTTGATAATGACAGCGAAGGCCCAGCGCCTCGGCGGCGCGCTCGTGCATGGCCGGCGAGGCCGAATGCGCGATCGGCGCGCCCAGCAAACCGGTAAGCATGCGGCGGCCGGAGGAGGGCGGTTGATGGACGGCAGACTTCATTATCGTGTTGCTCTTGATCCTGTCGCGGCCGATCCCGCTGCTCTTGGCATCGGCCGGGTCGGCGAAATGTCATACAGAAACCGGCGCAAAGATAGCGCGCCGGAAATCTAACACAATTACCCTGTTGTGCGACAAACATAACATCATGTTAATTCTTGCGAATGCGCGAAGCCGGCTTCCTTGGCGCGGTTCGCACCAGGCCGACGGACCGCATTTCCGAGCGCAGGCAATCGATGAAGTGTTCGCTGTAATGCGACAGCGGCGCGCCGCGCTTCACCGCGATGTAGGTATCGAATCTGGTCGGCTCGGTGATTCGTAACAGTTCGACCCCAGGATAGCCGCCATGGGCGGCGGTGAATTGATCAATGACGGCGATACCGAGTCCGGCCTTGACCAGCGCGCAGACCGTGGTGCCGAACCGCGCCCGGATCGTGATGTCGTAGTCGAGCCTGTTGCGGGCGAAGATCTCGGCCATGATCCGGCCGTAGGGATCATTGGGATCGATGCCGATCAGCGGATAGCGAATGATTTCCGCCGCCGAGATCTGCTTGCGTCCTGCCAGTTCGTGCCCGTGGGGTACGATGCAAAACAGCTCACCTGAGGCGAGCGGCAGGAAGTCGAGGCCGGAGTGATCGAGCCTTGAGCTCATGGCGACGCAATCACCCCTGCCGAGCAAGAGATAATCGACGGCCTCCTCGATCTTGAGGATGTTGATGTCGATGCGCAGTTCGGGATAGCGCCGCCGCACGCGCTCGATGGCGCGCGGCACCATGACCTGCGAAATGCTCGGCACCGAACCGATGCGCAATTCCGACAGCGCGCCGCGTCCGATCTTGGAGATGATCTCGGTGAGATCATCGACCTTCTTGTAAACGCCGTTGATCTGCTCGAAAATGTTCTGCGCCTCGGGCGTCGGAAAATAGCGTCCGTTCTGGCGTTGGAAGAACCGGATGCCGAGCGATTTCTCGGTGTATTTCACCAGACGGCTGATTCCGGGCGCCGACACATTGAGAAGTTTTGCGGCGCCGCCGATGGTGCCGGTGACCATGACGGCGCGGATGACTTCGACCTGGCGCAGCGTCATCATGCCCAAAACCCCTTCATGCCGCCCGCGCGGCATCATGTCAGCCCGCCGGCATCCTGGATATTACCGCAAAGCCGAGGAGTGAGGGGGAAGTCAGGCCAACTTTGAGTCTTGCCGCAGCCTTCGCTGAAACGCCGCTGCAATCGCCCCCAGTGCTAGCATAGCGGCCGAGACGTTCAGCGCATAGGACAGGCTGCCCAGCGCGTCGGTGATGGCGCCGACCACGATCGGGCCCATCGTCTGGCCGACCCCGAATGCAACCGTCATCGCCGCAATTCCCTTGGGCCATTCGGCCGGCGGATAGTTGAAACGCACAAACGCGGTGGTCGTTGCCACGACCGCGAAGAATGCGACGCCGAACACCAGTGCCGATAGGGCCAGCAATGCCGTCGAATGCCCGAACAGAGGCAGTGCCGCGCCAGCCGCGTTGACGCCGAGAATGATCGCGGTCGAGATGCCGCCGCGGTTGAGCGCCAGCACGCCGCGCCACACCCATGGCGTGAAGAACGCACTCAAGCCGATCAGGCACCAGAACGCGCTCTGCGCTGCGGCACCGCCGCCGGCGTCGCGGACATAGGCGATCATGAAGGTCATGTAGGCGATGTAGCCGGCGCCGAACAGGAAATAGCCGGCGAGATAGATCGCGACCGGCCAAATCGCGAATTTGGCGGACGAAGCATCCGCGATGTGCGCGCGGGTATCGACTGGCGTCAGCAGCAGCGGAATCATCAGGACGACCGAGAGCAAAGTCATTGCCCACCACACGATCCACCACGAGCCTGGGCCGAATGCCTGCAGCACGAAGGGTGCGATCAGGCCCGACGCCAGGATGCCGAGCCCGGGTCCGGCGTAAAACAGGCTCAATAGAAAATCCGCCCTTGCGGGACGCGATTGTGCGATCGTCGCCGCCAGCGCGCCGCCGGCGACGAATCCCGCCGCCGCAGCGAGCCCCGCCAACAGCCGCGCCAGGCTCAAAATGACAAAATTGCCTGACAGCGCGCACAGCGCCACGGAGACCACGCAGGCCAGCGTTCCCCAGTGCACCACGGCGGATAACCCAAACTTCTTCACCAGACGCGACGCCATCAATGCGCCTACGAGATAGCCCGCCGCATTGATGGTATTCATGAAACCCGCGGCCGAATACGACCAGCCGAGCGCATCGCGCATGTCCGGGAGCACCAGCGCATAGGCGAAGCGGCCGATGCCGATACCGACGGTAGGCGTGAGCGACAGGATCAGGATCAGCCGCGCAGGATGCGCGTAAGGCTGGATACGGTCGGGGGCGTGCAAGGGGTTACTCCGGCGGCAGCCAATGTGGCAGGGTCCGGGCCCGTTGCACAGGGCGCCGGCAGCAATGGTGTCTTGCCAATCCCGCAATGCCGCTCTAGCACTCCGCGCGCACTCGTCATGCCCGGGCTCGACCCGGGCATCCATCGTCTTCAAGAAAGCTGGATTGCGGGTCAAGCCCGGCAATGAC
>JAQGKJ010000551.1 GCA_028290165.1 Bradyrhizobium sp.
GTACTGAAAAGTATCTTTTTAGACTCTATTTGGATTCACCCGAATTGACGTTTTTGGGTCGATTTCGCGACATTTCTCCCGACCGCGGTGCGAGGCGCTCAAGCGTGCCGGATTGCCAGATATTGGAGGATCGGCGTACCAACCGGCATGGCCCCGAAACCAAACACCGCGCCAAAACTGTTCGACCGTGCCTTGCTGCTGGCGCGCCAAAACCGTGCGCGACGCCTGGGGCCTGCCACCTTCCTGCTCGATCGCGTCGGCGAGGACATGGAAGAGCGTCTCCAGGCGGTGTTGCGGGATTTTGCCGCCGCAGCCGATATCTGGACGCCGGGTGAGATGCTGCGATCGGATCGTTGCAAGTCCGTCGTACGGGTGGGCCCGCATGATTTCGAGCGGGAAGCGCTGCCGCTGCAGCCGGAATCGCTCGACCTCGTGGTTTCCGCGCTTGCCTTCCAGTTCGTCAACGATCTGCCCGGCGTGCTCGCGCAGATCCGCCGCGCGCTGAAACCCGATGGACTGCTGCTGGCGGCGATGACCGGCGGCGAGACGCTGACCGAGCTGAGGCAATCCTTTGCCGCGGCGGAAGCCGAGCTCGAAGGCGGGGTCTCGCCCCGCGTCGCGCCGTTTGCGGATCTGCGCGATGTCGGCGCGCTATTGCAGCGCGCGGGCTTTGCGTTGCCGGTCACCGACGTCGACCGCGTCGTGGTGCGTTACGACAGCGCGTTTGCGCTGATGCTGGATTTGCGGCGGATGGGCGCGACCAATATTCTGCTTGAGCGGCGGCGGACGCCGACGCGCCGCGCCACGCTGTTGCGGATGGCCGAGATTTACGGCGAGCGCTTTGCCGATCCGGACGGCCGCATCCGCGCCACTTTTGATGTGATCTGGCTCTCCGGCTGGGCGCCGCATGAGAGCCAGCAGAAGCCGCTGCAGCCGGGGTCGGCGAAGGCGAGCCTGGCGGAGGCGGTGAAGAAGCCGAAACGCGACTGATCGTGTCCCGGCCGCCGTGCGTCGTCACTCACTCGTCGTTGCCGGGCATAGCCGTCCGAAGGACGGCGTCGCTTCCGCTCGCCTATGCCCGACAATCCATCCCATCCGTTAAGAGTCTGACGAAGGTTGATGGATGCGCGGGTCAAGCCCGCGCATGACGGCTTTGCGCGCTGCGCGATTCCCTCACATCAACAAATCGATCAAATGCGGGATCAGCGGAATGTCGGCCGGCGGCATCTTGTAGTCGCGCAGCTTGTTGGCGCGGACCCAGGCGAGGTTCTGGCCCTCGCGCGCGACCACCTCGCCGTCCCAGCGCCGGCAGATGTAGAGCGGCATCAGCAGATGGAAATCTTCGTACGCGTGGCTCGCATAGGTGAGCGGCGCAAGGCAGGCTTCCTTGACCGTGATGCCGATTTCCTCCTGCAGTTCGCGGATCAGGGTTGCCTCCGGCCGCTCGCCGGGCTCGACCTTGCCGCCGGGGAATTCCCACAGGCCTGCCAGCGTCTTGCCTTCGGGCCGCTGCGCGATCAGCACGCGCCTGTCGGCGTCGACCAGCGCGCAGGCGACCACGAGGATGACATTGATTGCAACCATGCGTCGGATGCTCTGGGGAATGGTCTCAGGGCGAGACCTCGAAGCGTTTGTGAAGCATTCATTAACTTTATTGTGCCCGGAATTCTACGGTCGGGCTAAGTCATATTTAATGGGCTGGCGCTATGTTCTACCGGTTTTAAACCGGCATAGGCATCACCCCATGCGCAGTCTTTTCCTTTCGATTGGCCGTTTCCACCGGGATCAACGCGGCAACATTGCCGTGATCTTCGTTCTCGCTTTGGTGCCGATCCTGTCGGCGCTGGGCTGCGCGGTCGACTACACGAGAGCGACGCAGATCGCCAGCAAGTTGCAGGCCGCGGCCGACGCCGCCAGCGTCGGGTCGATCGCGAAAACCTCGGCAGCCTTTATCGCCGCGGGCTCCATGATGAGCAATGGGCAGATTGCCGTTGGTGCGACCGATGCGACCAATATCTTCAATGGCAACATGGCAGGGGTGACCGGCTACACGCTCAACAGCATGACGCCCGTGGTGACCAAGACCGGCTCAACCATTACCTCGAACGTAGTATTCTCTGCCGATGTTCCGACGGCGTTTCTCGGCGTCATGGGCAAGAGCTCCATGACCGTCGGCGGCAGTTCGACCTCCACCGTCACGATGCCGCTCTATATCGACTTCCATCTGCTGCTGGACAATTCTCCGTCGATGGGTGTCGGTGCGACACCGGGCGATGTCGCGACGATGGTCAAACACACTTCCGACAGCTGCGCCTTTGCCTGTCACGACCTCAACGACCCCAACAACTACTACAATCTCGCAAAATCGCTGGGGGTCAAGACGCGGATCGACGTGTTGCGCCAGGCTACCCAGAATTTGATGGACACCGCTGCCGCCACCCAGACCTATTCCAGCCAGTTCCGGATGGCGATCTACGATTTCGGCGGCTCCTCGAATACGCAGGGGTTGCGATCGCTGTTCGCTCTTTCATCCAGCCTGTCCGCCGCCAAGACCGCGGCCGGCAACATCGATCTGATGACAGTCAACGGCCAGAACAACAATGGCGACCAGGATACCGGCTTCACCGCGATTCTTCCCGCGATCAACACTTTGATCACCACGCCAGGACCCGGCACATCCGCCTCGCCGCAGAAATTTCTGTTCTTTGTCTCCGATGGCGTCGCCGACGAAGCCAACAACAGTTGCCTCAAGCCGACCACCGGCGGACGCTGTCAGTCGCCGATCGATCCAAGGCTGTGCAGCTCCCTCAAGACTCGCGGCGTCAAGATCGCCGTGCTCTACACCACCTATCTCGCGCTGCCGACCAACAACTGGTACAACACCTGGATCGCGCCGTTTAACCTCGGACCGTATGGCCCTTCGCCGAACAGCCAGATCGCCCTCAACATGGCGAGTTGCGCATCGCCCGGACTGTTCTTCGAGGTCAGCCCGACCCAGGGCATTTCGGCGGCGATGAATGCGCTGTTTCAGAGGGCGGTCGCCGAAGCGCACATCAGCCAGTAGCGGCGGGTAGGGACAAAGGTCGCTGAGCGGACGTGCCGCTCACGACCGGTAGTCGCCGTTGATCGCGACATATTCCTTGGTGAGGTCGCAGGTCAGCACGCGGTCGCGGCCCTTGCCGAGGCCGAGCGCAATCCTGATCTGGATCTTCGGGTTCTTCATCGCCGCTGAGACTTCCGCCTCGTCGTAAGACGGATCGCGCGCGCCGCTTTTGGCGACGCGGATGCCGTTGAAGGAGATCGAAAGCTTGTCGCGGTTGGCGGGCTGGCCGGCCTTGCCGACCGCCATCACCACGCGGCCCCAATTGGCATCCTCGCCGGCGATCGCGGTCTTCACCAGCGGCGAATTCGCCACCGACATCGCGATTTTGCGCGCCGAGCCCTTCGACACCGCGCCCTCGACGATGATCTCGACCAGTTTTCGCGCACCTTCGCCGTCGCGCGCCACCTGTTCGGCGAGATCGGCCAGCACGGCATCGAAGGCTTTTGTAAACTGCTTCAGGCGTGGATCGCCGGCGCGGCTGATTTTCGGCGCGCCGTTGGCCGCGGCTGCTCCAGTGGCGAAGGCGAGCAGCGTATCCGAGGTCGAGGTATCGCCGTCGATGGTGACGGCGTTGAAAGTATCTTCGACGCCGTCTCTCAGCAGCGATTGCAGCGCGCCGGCCGCGATCGGCGCGTCGGTGAACACGAACGCCAGCATGGTCGCCATGTCGGGCGCGATCATGCCGGCGCCCTTGGCCATGCCGTTGATCGTGACCCTGGCCTTGCCGAGTTTCACGGTCGCGGTCGCGACCTTCGGAAAGGTATCGGTGGTCATGATGGCCTTTGCCGCACCGATCCAGTCGCCCGGTTCGGCGCGCGCGGCCAGCGTGCCGAGCACGCCATCGAATTTGGTGGCGTCGAGCGGCTCGCCAATCACGCCGGTGGAGGCGAGAAACACTTCGGTTGGGCCGCACGCCAGCGCCTTGGCGGCAATCGCGGCCGTCAGCGCCGTAGCCTGCCGCCCGGTCTTGCCGGTGAACGCGTTGGCATTGCCGGAATTCACCACCAGCGCGCGGGCCAACCCTCCCTTAGAAGATCTGCCGCCTTTCAGTTTGGCGCGGCACCATTCCACCGGCGCTGACGGACACTTCGATTGGGTGAAGACGCCGGCGACGGTCGTCCCCTTGTCCATCACCACGAGCAGCACGTCGGTGCGGCCCTTGTAGCGAATGCCCGCGGCCGCCGTCGCAAGCTTCACGCCCGCAATCACGGGCATATCGGGGACGTTGGTCGGAGCGAGCGGGGAGACTGTGGATGACATATGCAGATCCGAGAATGACAAAATAGATCGTCATGGCCGGGCAAAAGCGCCAACGGGTCCGTGCACAGCACGGCCCGATGACAGGCTCCGCGCGTCTACGCGCCAAAATGTGCCGGCCATCCACGCCTTTTCTCGCCGAAGGAAGCAAGCAAGACGTAGATGGCCGGGACAAGCCCGGCCATGACGACGGTAGATACTATCGGCTTCGAAGAAGTGACAGCGAAATCTTACTTCTTCGCCGGCGCCATCTTGGAGTCTTTCGCCGGAGCCTCCGGCTTCGCGGTGTCGGTCTTCGCCGTCTCCTCCGGCTTGTCCATGCGCTCGACCTTGGCGGCTTCGCGCAGCTTCGCCACGTAATCGGCTTGCGCCTTGCGCGTCACATAGGTCTCGATCTGACCCTTGACCTGGTCGAACGCCGGCGCCTGGCGGTTGCGCTTTTCCTCGACTTTGATGATGTGCCAGCCGAACTGCGACTTCACGGGGTCGGAGATCTTGCCCGGCTCCAGCGCAAACGCGACCGCGGAGAATTCCGGCACCATCTGGTCCTTGGTGAAAAAGCCGAGATCGCCGCCGTCGGACGCGCCGGGATCCTTGGATTTCTTCTTGGCGAGCTCGGCGAAATCGGCGCCCTTCTTGAGCACGTCCTCGATCGCCTTGGCCTCGTCCTCGGTCTCGACCAGGATGTGGCGGGCGTGAACTTCCTGTTCGCCGGTGATCTGCTTGGAGGCGTCCTCATAGACCTTCTTCATGGCCTCGTCGGTGGTCGCGGCCTTGCCCTC
>JAQGKJ010000564.1 GCA_028290165.1 Bradyrhizobium sp.
TGGCTTGCGGCGGGACCAACCTGCGCGGCATCGAGCATCTCGGCCGAGGTTGTGTGGAATGGCCAGTCACAGTGGCCAGGGCAACGAGTCCCGCATCGCCAATGGGCTAGTTTAGCCCGGCGACCGCGCTGACGACCGGCCTTAGTTCCTCGGCCCCTCGAATCACCATTCCGAGTGCGACGTAGAGGATCACCCCCAGACCGAGGTAGGAGATCCAGCGGTATTTATGCAGCAGCCCGGCAATAAATCTCGCTGCGACGCCCATCAGGAGGATCGACAGGCTGAGGCCAAAAATGAGCACAGCCGGATGCTCTCGTGCGGCGCCCGCTACGGCCAGCACGTTGTCGAGCGACATCGAGAGGTCGGCGATGATGATCTGTCCTGCTGCCTGAGCCAGCGTCTTGCGGGGGGCGTGGCCGGCGACGGTGCCATCAGCGTTGATATCAAGTCCGCTCAAGGCCTCGACAGCCTCTCCCTCCTGTTGGCTGGCGGTCGCGCGAAGCTCACGCCACATCTTCCAGCACACCCACAGCAACAGAACGCCGCCCGCGAACAGCAGGCCGACAAGTTTCAGGAGTTGCGTGGTAATTCCGGCAAACATAACGAGCAGGGCAGTGGCGCCCGCCATGCCGAACAAAATCGCCCGCGTGCGTTGGTGCTCCGGCAATCCAGCCGCGGCCATGCCGACGACGATGGCGTTGTCACCGGCCAGAGCCAGGTCGATCATCACGACCTGGAAAAGCGCAGCAATCGCCTCGGGCGAAAATAACTCCATCATCAGACGGCTTCCTGCTGTGGCGGACTTCAACAATCCGTATTTCTGGAAATGCGGCGGCGCAGACCTCGTCTGGGATGACGAGCGGCGGGGCCCGCGCTGCCAGGCTGCTCATCACATTTGTCGTTCTGTGAGTGATCGCCCCGGCGTTTGTGCTTCAAGGGACCATCGAAAGATTGTCGAACCAGTCGAGCAAATGCCTGGGTTTGCTCATCACCCCAGCGACGATCCAGATGAATGTGAACGTGTAAGCGATATTCCAGATCGTCACACCCTGGGCCTCACGGCTCGCTCTTGTGAAAATTGCATAGAGGGCGGCACCGCACGCAATCACGAACGACAGGATGCTGAGAACGGGCGGCACCAGCGGCAGGGGAATCAAGAGGAGAAGCACCAAAGCCGGCGCTGTGGCGATCGCGATCAGGCCGACTGTCGCGAGGCGACGAAAGGGGCCTTCGATAACGAACTTGCGTTCAGAGCCATATTCCATTCCACCGAGAGCCATTGAAACGCTCCATTGCCGGCGCGCGCGATCGCGCGCCACATCGCAGGACGCAGGCTCCGTCGAGGGCGGCGCGCCTCCTGTCCCTTCAGGATAGGAGCGCCACTCGATATGGGTATCCGTATTGATCGGGTGGTATTTCTACAGGGGTAATTCTACGGTGCTATCCGCCCGAGGCGGATTGCCTGCCGCACCAATCCGGCAATGCTCTCGGCCTGCATCTTCTCCATGACCTCGGCACGATAGCTCTCCACCGTGCGAACGCTGATGTTAAGCTTGGCCGCGATGGCATGGCTGGTGAATTCCCCCGCTACCAGATCGAAGATTTCGATTTGGCGCGGCGTCAGCCGGGCAAATCGAGCGTCGAGTACGCTTTGCGATTTTTGCAAATCCTGTTGTTCGACACTCTGGGCGAGCGCGCGATTGATCGCTGCAACCAGTTTCGTGTCGTCGACCGGTTTTTCGATAAAGTCCTGTGCTCCCGCCTTGATTGCCGCCACCGCCATCGGCACATCGGCGTGACCTGAGATCAGGACAATAGGCATTGCGATGCCGCGTCGGGAGAGCTCCCGCACCAACCCTATGCCGTCAGTGCCGGGCATCCTCACATCGGCGACGATGCAACCATGCTCCCGCTTGTCGACCACGGCTAAAAACGTGTCGGCCGACTCGTAGGCCTTCACCGAATATCCCAATACGCTGAGCATCTCGCGCAATGCGTCTCGAACGGATGCATGATCGTCAATAAGAAAGATTGTCGGAGCGGACACGGTCAGCGATCCCGTGATCGATCGAGCGGAACCGAGAAGCGGAACTCGGTTGCTCCGGGTTTGCCGGAGTGCAGCCAGACACGCCCGCCATGCGCCTCCATGATGGAAGCGCAGATCGACAGGCCGAGTCCCAGGCCATCCTGCTTCGCCGTTGTGAGAGGATCGAACAGGCGACCTGCCAGTTCGTCGTCGATGCCGGGTCCATTGTCCGATACGCCGATCTCGATGCGCGGCGGCGCCGCGTGTCGACGCGCCACGACCTGAACGTGGCCATGCGATTGGCCCGCCCCAGCGATGGCATCGACGGCGTTGTGCACAAGATTAAGCACGACCTGCTCCAGTTGAACCCGATCACCATACAAATCGGGCAAGTCGGCGGCCACGTCGAGATCGACGATAACATCCCTTGCGGAGGCCTCCGCATGCGCCAGGGTCAATGCCTCCTCGAGCATGTCACGCGTATTGATCGTGCTGACATGAGGATGCCCGCGGCGAATGAAATTCCGCATGCGCCGCACGATGTCGCCGGCGTGGTCGATGTGGGTCAGCATGATGGATAGATTGTTGTCGGCTCGAGACAGATCGCTGCCGGGTGTGCGCAAAAGATGTTGCGCAGATCTCCCGAGCGCTCGGGCCGCCGTCATGGGTTGATTGATCTCGTGGGCGAGCGCCGACGCCATCCCGCTCACCAGGTTGACCCGCGCAACCTGGGCGGCTTCCGCCTGCCTTTCAGCAAGACGCGCCTGGGCGTCGCGAGCAATCCGATCGGAGTTCCTGCGTTCGCTGACGACCACACCAACGATGAGGCCCGTCACTGTCAGCACCAGCGCCAAAGTCTGGAATTCGGTGAATTCGTTTGCCTCGTATCCAGAGAAGTGCAGAAGCCCAATGAGGCTGAACTGAGTTACGGCAAGACTGAAGCAGGCGCCGTCGACGCCGTGGCGAACGGCGGCGATCACAACCGGCACGAACAGCAGGTAAAACAGCCTGAATCCCTGTGTCCCTTCGCTGCCTGTTATCAGCCATAGCGCGACACCGATGATGCAGAAATACAGCGCACCTTCCGGAGCGAGCGAAAGCAGGCGGCGCGTTTCAGGCCGCCGCTGAACTCTGAACCGCAGCAGGAGCGGCGTTACCACAGCAATGCCGATCGTGTCACCGATGATGAGCGGCTGTGCGACCTGCACGACGTCGCGCATGTCAAACTGACCGACGCCGAGCAGGAACGCGCTCAGAAGAATCGTATCGAGTACAGCGCCGGCAAGACCCGCAGCGAGCAGCGTCAGGACATCGCGAAGATGGGTCAGATCGGCATCGATGCGAAAGTATCGCTGCACCAGAGCGGCGACCGATGTGTAGCTCAGCGCGGTGACTGCAGCCACCCCGATGTCGATCGGCCAGTCCACGTCGTTTTGCAGGACGAGAGTCTCGGCGACAACCATTCCCGCAAACAGGATCAATCCATTTATGGGTCCGCCACGGATCATCAGGGCGAAAGCCACTCCCAGACCTGGATCCCACGGCGTAATCGGCAAGCCCTTGTGGACGTGAATGAAGCTCGCCCATTCGAGAACGATATAAGCCGCCAAATACAGGACGGCGACAGCCCATTTCGAAGCATGCTCCGATGAATGGAACTGCAACCATTCCCTTTGCAGCACTGGGGCGGGCATGTCTCTCTCTGGCACCGGCTATCAACTCAGCGGTTGTTGAATTTGGCCGGGAAGTCGATTGAAAGCAATATTGACCGACCGTTGACACCCCAATTTCGTCAATAGCCGCCTTGCGGCTAATGCGCGCGATGTTTCCGGTTCAACTGCAAGAGCGGACTTTTAGGCCGATGGCTCCTCTCGTGATTTGCCCGACGAGGCTGAGCAAGAATCCGAAGCGCTGTGGAGCATGTATGGACCAGATTACAAGAGTATCTTTCGCCGCACCGCAGCCTACGTCGACAAGATTCTCAACGGGGAGAAGCCTGCCGATCTGCCGGTCGAGTTGCCGACAAAATTCGAATTCTTCATCAACCTCAAGACCGCAAAAGCCCTAGGTATCGACATTCAGCCAACGCTGCTCACCCGCGCCGACGAGGTGATTGAATAGAGGGGTAAGTTCCGCTGTTGGCAGATACTGCTGCAAAAGTCGAAAATCGAACGGCGCTAAAAATCTCGCGAAAGTCGATTTTTAGACATCTCTATCGCTGCGAGGCTCGATAGCGCCGCTACGAAGGTCCGTGGTCGTTTTTGAGTGAAGCGATATGGTCCCTCACGTCGCTGCGCGCGAAACGCATTAGCGGTCCTAAAAAATTTCGTTCATCGGGCGGAAAAGACTTTTTCAACACTATTGGCACCTTGAGACTTGCCAACTGTATCGAGCAATGTCCGCTTTCAAACCCGGAAGACGTTTGCTTAGGCTGAGTTTTCTCAGTTTGACCCATCTCGGACATCCACGAATGGACTTCGGTCGCGAGCGATTTCGCGCATTCCGAAGCAATAGCCTGCTAGGATTGCGACCGTGCGATCATTACGGAGACGCTTATGAAAAGGCGTGATTTCCTCGCTCTTGTCGGCACCGCGGTGATGACGGCGCCCCGTGCGGGCGTCGCACAGACGCCAACCAAGGTCTATCGCCTCGCGCTCGTTAGCCCCGGTGGACCTTTACCTGAATCCGCCCCTTACGCGAAGCTTCTCCTCGGCGGACTTGCGCGACTTGGTTATACGCCTGGACAAAATCTAGCCCTCGAAGGACCTCGTGGGGCGGCTGGGCAGGCCGTCCAGCTTTCGCATTTGATGGAGGAATTGAAGGCAAGCAAGGTCGATGTCATCGTGGTCTTTGGCTATCCGACGGCAGTCGCGGCCAAGGCATCTGGTATTCCCACGGTTGTGGCGTTTGGCGCAGGCGATCCAGTTGCGACGGGCCTCGTTGTGAATCTTGCGCGACCGGAAGGTAACATAACCGGCATCTCGGATGTGGCGACGACGCTCAGTACCAAGCGGCTGGGCTTGCTCAAGGAGTTGTTGCCGAAACTTCATCGCGTCGCGATGCTATGGAACAAGGACGACCTCGGAATGTCGCTGCGCTACGACGCGTCGGCGAAGGCGGCCGAGGCGATGGGAGTCGCTGTGCAAGCGGTTGGGGTGCGTGAACCGGACGATTTCAACGAGGCGTTCGCGGTGATGGATCGTGAGCCACCGGACGCTATTCTCATGGTTTCCGACTCACTCACCGTCCTCAATCGCAGACGTGTATTCGAATATGCCGCCGCACACCGCCTGCCAGCGATTTACGAGTACGATCCGCTTGTTCGCGAGGGCGGTTTGATGTCCTATGGGCCAGATTTGCGAGAATCGTTCGAACGTGCAGCCTCGATGGTTGATAGTATTCTCAAGGGCGCAAAGCCTTCTGATCTGCCGTTCGAGCAACCGACGCGCTACCTGTTTGTGATCAACCTGAAGACTGCGAAATCGATTGGCCTCGAAATTCCACCAACAGTACTAGCGCTTGCCGACGACGTGGTCGAATGAGGCTTGGCACCTCCGCGACGTCTACGTCGGCAGAATAATCAAGGGTGAAAAGCGGTCCGAACTGCCGGTCATGCAACCCACGAAATTCGAGTTGGTGATAAGCCTCAAAACCGCCAGGACCATTGGGCTGACCATTCCGCCGGATTGAGCCGTAGGCGTAATCCGCCACCCCGACGGGCGTAACCGACTTGCGCACAAAGCGGAATTTGTTGAGGCGCTTCAATCTGATTTGGCCTGTCCAGTCCCGTCTTCAAAAAGATTCCGCTTTGCCGCTGACCCAAATCAAATCTATATCCTTGCTGTCTCGTCCCACAGAGGGGCGGCTCGCGATCGTCACGGACGCGGGGCGGGATGCGGTGGACGCGGC
>JAQGKJ010000612.1 GCA_028290165.1 Bradyrhizobium sp.
GCACGTCCTTGGGCACGTCGACCAGCACGGGGCCCGGCCGCCCGGTGCTCGCGACGTAGAACGCTTCGTGCAGCACTTTTGCGAGATCGTTGACGTCGCGCACCAGCCAGTTGTGCTTGGTGCAGGGACGGGTAATGCCGACGGTGTCGCATTCCTGGAACGCGTCGTTGCCGATCAGATGCGTCGGCACCTGCCCGGTGATGCAGACCAGGGGAATCGAATCCATCAGCGCATCGGTGAGCGGTGTCACCATGTTGGTGGCGCCCGGCCCCGACGTCACCAGCACCACGCCCGGTCTGCCGGTGGAGCGCGCATAGCCCTCGGCGGCATGGCCGGCGCCCTGCTCGTGGCGCACCAGAATGTGCTCGACCTCGCTTTGCTGGAAGATCTCGTCATAGATCGGCAGCACCGCGCCGCCGGGATAGCCGAACAGGTGCTTGACGCCATGATCGATCAGCGCCCGCACGATCATCGCGGCTCCCGTCATCTGGTTCGGATCGTGGCTCTTGTCGCTCATGGCTTGCTCCGGATGCGCTGTTCTCAAGCGGCTTTTTGATTTGGAGGTAGAGGCTTCGTCGTTGGGAAAATAAAAAGGGGCCCAAGAGGCCCCATGCACACCGCCCGAATTTGGATGGCCTCAGCCATCCCCGGCGGTGCGCCTGGGTACGACGACGATAAGCAGTTTGGTAATTTTATTACGCATATGGCCGACCGAACTTCCCAAAGGTTGCGCGAACATAGCGGCGAACCCCGGAAAGTCAAGGGAAGGCCGCACGAAGCGCTTGATTCACAGCTTAGCGGGGTTTTTTAACCCCGGCGAGGGCGAAAATGCTCCTTGCAGCCATGCGCGGTGTTCCCGTCCCCGTCATTCCGGGGGCGCGCGAAGGCGCGAACCCGAAATCCCGAGATTCTCAGATGTGCAATTGCGCATCTGAGTTCGCTCGTTTCACGAGCGCCCCGAAATGACGGTTGTGAGCCACGCCCCCGCCTCTTCCGGCTTCACCCAGGAAAACTCGGGCAGCTGGTGCCGGAACCAGGTGAACTGCCGCTTGGCGTAATGGCGGGTATCGGCGCGGCCGATGGTAGCCGCCTCCTCCAGCGGGATCTCGCCGCGGATATGCCGGATCAGCGCCGGCACGCCATGGGCCTTCATCGCCGGCAGCAAGGGATCGAGCTTTCGCGATGCAAGTCGCTCGACTTCCTCGAGCGCGCCGGCTTTCAGCATCGCATCGAAGCGCGCATCGATCCGCGCATAGAGCTGATCGCGGTCGGGTGCGAGGAATAGTGCGCAGAATTCTCCCGCTGGCAGTAGCGGCGGCAACCCGTCGCGATGCCAGTCGGTCAGCGAACGCCCGGTGGCTTCGACAACTTCCAACGCGCGGGCGATGCGGGTACGGTCGCGCGGTTTTAGGCGTTCGGCGCTCGTCGGGTCGCTTCGCGCAAGCTCGGCATGCAGCGCCTCGACGCCGTCGCGCTCCAGCCGGGCGCGGACGCCTTCGCGTATCGCTGGCGGTATCGGCGGAACCGCCGACAATCCCCGCGTCAGCGCCTTGAAATACAGCCCCGAGCCGCCCACGAAAACGGCCAAGCGACGTTGCGACCGCGCTTCCGCAAGCGCTTTGGCGGCATCGACCACCCAGTGACCAGCGGAGAAATTCACGGCGGCGTCGACATGGCCATAGAGCCGGTGCGGAACGGCGGCCTCTTCATCGGGCGTCGGCCGCGCCGTGATCACCCTAAGATCGCGATACACCTGCATGGAATCGGCGTTGATGATGACGCCGCCGGTTTTTTGCGCAAGCTCGAACGCCAGGGCCGACTTGCCGCTGGCGGTCGGCCCTGCGATAAGCACGGCCTTGCTGTTGTCCCTTAGCGAATCCACGTGAGATGTCTCTCGTCGCCACGCTGATCTGCAACCCCGCCGACCCCGCGCTCGATAGCACGGTGGTGGACGGCGCGCGCGCCATTTTGCCCTCGCCCGGCCCCGCGCAATGGCTGTTCGACGAGGTCGCGGTCGATATTCCCTTTGCCGGCAGCGAGGACATCCGCGCCGTTGAGGCCCGCTTGCGCGAGGCGCGCAGTGATCTGCCGATCGACATCGTGGTGCAACCGCAGGCCTTCCGGCGCAAGAAGCTTTTGCTGGCCGACATGGATTCCACCATGATCGGCCAGGAATGCATCGACGAACTGGCCGATTTCGTCGGCCTGAAAGCGCATGTCGCCAAAATCACCGAGCGCGCGATGCGCGGCGAGATCGAATTCGAGCCGGCGCTGCGCGAGCGCGTCGCGCTGCTGAAGGGTCTATCCGTCAGCGTGGTCGATGAAGTCCTGAAAACACGCATCACGCCGACGCCGGGCGGCCGCGACCTGGTCGCGACCATGCGCGCCCACGGCGCCTACACCTGCCTGATCTCCGGCGGTTTTACGCTTTTCACGCGCGCGGTCGCCGCGATGATCGGTTTCGACGAGCACCGCGCCAATGAGTTGGTGGTCGAGGACGGCAAGTTGACCGGCGAGGTCAGAGAGCCGATCCTTGGCCGCGCCGCAAAACTCGCCACCCTGATCGAGCTCACCGAATCCTTCGATCTCGACGACATCGACACGCTGGTGGTCGGCGACGGCGCCAACGATCTCGGCATGATCCAGCATGCGGGGCTAGGCGTTGCCTACCACGCCAAGCCCGCGGTCGCCGCCGCAGCCGCGGCGCGGATCGATCACGGCGACCTCACCGCGTTGCTCTATGCGCAGGGGTATCGACGGGATGAGTTTGTGGGGGGATAGACCGCGCGCGTGCGCCGGTGGCGGCTGCAAGCCCCAATAAGAGCCTCCGCTGTCAGCGCTCCGATCTCTCCCGCCGACCGGAATTTCGTGCTATGTTCAACCTCATGAACCGTAGCGAAGCCCTTGAAACCCTGCGTCGATCTGAACCTGATCTCCGCGCCCGCGGCGTGCGCCGGGCGGCTGTTTTCGGCTCGGTCGCGCGCGGCGCCAGCCAACCGGACAGCGATATCGACATCATGGTCGAAATCGATCCGGAGGCCCATCTCACCGTGTTCGACTATGCCGGCATCAAGGATTATATCGCGAGCCTGTTTGATGGTCCCGTCGATGTGGTGAACCGCGACGGCCTCAAACCCTATGTCCGTCCCGCCGCGATGGCCGACGCGATCTATGCCCTCTAGATCGGTTAACACCGCCGCTTCGCGATATCCTGCATCACATTGACCTCGCTGCAAATTTCTCGACGCGGTTCGACCGCGCCTCCTTTAAGCTCGACATCAAGACCGCGTACGCCGTCACGCGATGCCTGGAGATTATTTCCGAAGCTTTGCGCCGCCTGCCGGATGACGTGAAAGCGCGGCATCCGGCTATCGGCTGGAAGCAAATGGCAGGCGCGGGAAATGTCTATCGCCACGATTACGAAGACGTTGCGGCCGAGTTTGTGTGGGAAACGGTGCAGCGGGCGTTGCCACCGTTACGGGTCGTGGTCGAGGCCGAACTTAGGCGCGGTGGGTGAAGCGGTGGCGGGACGAGTTTGTAGAGAGCTAATCTCCCGTCGTCCCCGCGAATTCGCGGGGACGACGTCGTCATTTGGGGCAACCAGCGCCGGTGACTTGTCGGCGTTGCTCGCCCGCTACTGCACGCTCAGCGCGACGAACCGCAGCTCTCCGTCGGCGTTCGATACCAGCAGCAGGACGGATTTCTTGCCGTCCTTCTTCAGCTG
>JAQGKJ010000622.1 GCA_028290165.1 Bradyrhizobium sp.
GCCGCGTAGGGCCCATCCGGCTCGCTCTCCACCACCGGGGTACCCGAATCCGACATGGCGCGAATTGACAAGTGCAGCGGGATTTCGCCCAGAAACGGCACCGCAAGCCGCTCGGCCTCATGCCGCGCGCCGCCGTGACCGAAGATGTCCGATTTGGTCCCGCAATGCGGGCACTGAAAATAGCTCATGTTCTCGACAATGCCGAGCACGGGCACGTTGACCTTCTTGAACATCGCAAGCCCCCGCCGCGCATCGATCAGGGAGAGATCCTGCGGCGTCGAGATGATGATCGCGCCCTTCAACGGCACATTCTGCGCCAGCGTCAATTGCGCGTCGCCGGTACCGGGAGGCATGTCGACCACGAGAATATCGAGCGTGCCCCATGCGACGTCGCGCAGCATCTGGGTGATCGCCGACATCACCATCGGCCCGCGCCAGATCATCGCGGTATCCTCCTCGACCAGAAAACCGATCGACATGATCGCAAGACCGAAACGCTGCAGCGGAATCATCTTCCGCTCATCGTTGAGCTGCGGCTTCTCGCGAATGCCGGTCAGTCTCGGTACCGACGGCCCGTAAATGTCGGCATCGAGCAGGCCGATGCGCAAACCGAGATCGCGCAGGCCAAGCGCCAGATTGAGCGCGGTGGTCGATTTTCCGACGCCGCCCTTGCCGGATGCCACCGCAATGACCGCGGCGATGCCGGGAATTTCCGACTGCTTCGACATCGGCGATGCCGGGCTTTGCGGCGGCTTGTGCGATGAGACCGGCGGCACACCCGGCGCGTGGCGATGCGGCGGCGGCGGCGCCGCGGCGCCAGGTTTGCGTTCGGCGGTCAGGGCAATCATCGCTACGCTGACGCCGGGAATGGCGCGGACGGCCGCCTCAGCCTGGGCCCGCACGCTTTCCCACGCGCGGGCCTCGGTGGCATCGACATTGATCGAGAAAAACACCTTGCCGTCGTTGACCGTGATCGCCGACAAGACATTGGCGTCGGTCAAGGGAGTGCCGCGCGGCGACGCCACCTTGGCCAGGGCGTCGAGAACCTGTTGCTGCGTTACGCTCACCGCGCATCTCCTAACTCTTTTCGGATGCGACCCATAGAGCGGTCCGGCTCAAAAGGCTACCTCACCGCGAGATCATCCGCCCGCTCGGCGGGCGCCGGTCCGCCCTGCTCCTTGGCGGCCTCGTAGTTCAATTCGATCATGACCCCATTTGGGTCATTGACGAAGATCTGCCAGAGATCGCCGCCCGGAACGTGTCGCGAGTAGTATTCAAACCCTTTGACCTCCAGGTGGCGCTTCATGCCGGCAAAACCCCGGCTGATGAAGGCAACGTGATGGACAACGCCGGAATCCGGCTTTTGCGCCTCGTCGGTCCTGGAAATATCGACCAGATGCACCACCGGCTTGCCCTCCGAGTACATCCATGCCCCGGGGAAGGCAAAGTTCGGCCGGGCGCCTTTTTCCAGTCCCAGGACATCCTCGTAGAACCGGACCGTGTCGGCGAGCTTGCGGGTCCGGATATTGAAATGGTCAAGCACACCTACGCTCATGCTCATGCGGTATCGCTCCCCTTTTTTCTTGAAATCTCTGGCGTCGAAGCCCCATCCTAGCACGAAACCCTGCCCGCTCGCCAAAAAGCGGGGCGTTGCCCTTCATGGAGCAGGGGTTATTGTATGCGTTCCACATCTTCAGCGGAACCTGTTTCGAGGATCGAACCAGCCCCACCGCCCCTCTCCCAGAACACGGTCCGGCCAATCCAACGCCGGCAAAACCTTTAGGGTTGCACACATGGCTAAAGTCGCTTTTCTCGGTCTCGGCGTTATGGGTTTCCCCATGGCAGGACATCTGGTGAAAAAAGGCGGCCACGAGGTCACGGTATTCAACCGGACAGCGGCCAAGGCCAAGGCGTGGGCCGAGAAATTCGGCGGCAAGACCGCTTCCACGCCTAAGGCTGCCGCGGAGGGCCAGGATTTCGTCATGGCCTGCGTCGGCAACGACAACGACCTGCGCGCGATCACCCTTGGTCCCGACGGCGCATTCGCGGGCATGAAGAAAGGTGGAACCTTCGTCGACCACACCACGGCCTCCGCCGAGATCGCGCGCGAGCTCGACGCGGAAGCAACCAAACGCGGCTTCAAGTTCATCGATGCGCCGGTTTCCGGCGGCCAGGCCGGCGCGGAAAACGGCGCCCTGACGGTGATGTGCGGCGGCAGCGAGGAGGCTTATGCGGGCGCCGAGCCGGTGATCATGGCCTATGCCAAAATGTGCAGGCGGCTGGGGCCGGCGGGCTCGGGGCAATTGACCAAGATGGTCAACCAGATATGCATCGCCGGACTGGTCGAGGCGCTGGCGGAGGGAATTCACTTTGCCAAGAAAGCCGGGCTCGACGTCAACGCGGTGGTCGAGACCATCTCGAAGGGCGCGGCGCAATCCTGGCAGATGGACAACCGCTATAAGACCATGAACGAGGGAAAATTCGATTTCGGCTTCGCGGTCGAATGGATGCGCAAGGATCTCTCGATTTGTCTGGCCGAATCGCGGCGCAATGGCGCCAGCCTCCCGGTCACAGCCCTGGTGGATGCGTTCTATTCGGAGGTCGAGAAGATGGGCGGCAAGCGCTGGGACACTTCCAGTCTGCTCGCGCGGCTGGAACGCTGAGCTTTGGGGGCCGGCCAAAGAGGTTAATTTAACCTCCCATTAACGTGATTCTTTAGCGCTTTAAGGCAGCTCTTAAGGATTTAGCGCCAGAGATAGACAATGCAAAAGCTCGCGTGCCTGGCGGGCAGGATTTGTGTTGTTTGATGAGTAAGCCCGCAGATAAGCCCGAAGTTGTGCAGCTTCCGGCTGAAACGCCTGTCGCGGTGCCGGCAAGTCACCGCCGCATGGCCGCGCAGCGGGTTCGCGAGGCTCGCGATCGGTTAACGTCGACCAGCGGAACCCGCCCTGCTTTCGACCGCGAACTGCTTCGGCAATATGCCCAGACCCGGATGTCGGCGTCCTACGTCGTCATGCTGCTGGTGGTGGCAACCGGCCTTTTGTTCGGCTTCTGGATGCAGCCGGTCTCGGCGGCGGCCTGGATGGGCGGCATGCTCTGCATCCACGCCGCCATCATCCGCCACTGCAGCAGGTTCCTCGCCGAGCCGCCCGCGCTGACCTCAACCCGCAAGTGGCGCACGCGATTTGTCCTGCTCGATCTGCTTTACGGCCTGTGCTGGACCGCGATCCTGATCCACCCGGCAGGCCTCGACGTCGTCTCGAACACGCTGATGATGTTCCTGATGCTGCTGGTGATCGCGGTATCGACCATGCTCGCGGCCAACCTGCCGATCGCAGCGCTGGCCGCGACCGCCCCGGTCACGGTGGCGATTGCACTGAATTTCGTCCTGAGCGGCAGCTTCGACAACTACGTGCTGGCGGTGCTGGCGCTCGCCGCGGAAGGCTATTTTGCGCTGCTCGCCCACCGCCTGCATTCGACGACACTGGCGACGCTCGAGGCGCGCGCCGAAAAGGATGCGCTGATCGGCGAACTCGAGCAGGCGAAAGCGATATCGGATGAGGCGCGGCATCGCGCGGAATCGGCTAACGTCGCGAAGTCGCGGTTTCTGGCGCAGATGAGCCACGAGCTGCGGACGCCGCTGAATGCGATTCTCGGCTTTTCCGAGGTGATGAAGAGCGAGATTTTCGGTGCGCACGCGGTACCGGTTTACAAGGAATATTCCGCCGACATTCACAATTCGGGCGTGCATCTGCTCAATCTGATCAATGAAATTCTCGACCTGTCGCGGATCGAAGCCGGACGGTACGAGCTCAACGAAGAAGCGGTGTCGCTGGTGCATGTCGTCGCCGACTGCCATCATCTTTTGAAACTGCGCGCCTCCAGCCGCGGCATCACCATACACGAGGTGTTCGAGCAGGGCATGCCGCGCATCTGGGGCGATGAGCGCGCCACCCGCCAGATCGTGCTCAACCTGTTGTCGAACTCCATCAAGTTCACCCCGCAAGGCGGGGAGATCTGGCTGAAGG
>JAQGKJ010000466.1 GCA_028290165.1 Bradyrhizobium sp.
TTGATCACCCCGGAGACTACGCCACACTCAATTCCTACCAACCCCGCGACGGCACCAAACGTCCGCCGGGCAGAGTTCTCATTCCATTGGCATTCGCTTACCAGGCCGGCCGCGGGCGCGACGGCGAGGCGATGCCGGCCAGCAGCACGGCCAAAATACCGGTGAGAAAGATGCCGTCGAAAGTCCCTGCGCCGCCGATCGAGGCGACGGGCGCACCCAGGCCGTTGATCTTGTCGAGGTTGAGAAGATCGGCGCCGATGAGAGTCCCCATCGACCCGCCGATATAGGCGAGCGGTGCGGCGTATTCGCGGGACAGGATCAGCGCAATGATGGCGGTGGTCACCACCGGCAGAAATACCGGCACGGCGATGCCAACGCCGGGCACCGGCGTCGCCATCGAATGGATCACAAACGCGACCACGACCGTTGCGATCGCAGCCTTGAGCCAGAGCTGATAGCGGATGACGAGATAGGTGGACATGATGGTCGGTATAACCGCGCCGCCGACATTCACGGCGAGAACCGTGCCCGGCCACGAGGTCACGTAGGGCACGACATAGTGCATGCCATAGAAGTCGACGATCTGTCCCGTCCGGACCGTCTCTCCGGGCAAGACCGTGATCGGGATGTTGAAGTAGCTGCCGATCAGCGAGCCGAACAAAAGCAGCAGCGCGGCACCCGGGCCGACCCCGAGCCGCATATAGGCATATCTGAGAATGCGAAGCTGAATCAGGATGATCAGCCCCGCAAACAAGATCACCAGGATCGAAAACAATCCCGGCGTCATCGGCAGATAGTGGATCTGGGAATCCATGGCGGTTCTGCGTCGGTTGGTTCGGTCCAGCCATTAATTTGGGAAACATTCCAGGCGATCGCAAGGATCTACCGACACTCGTCATCACCGGGCCTCGACCCGGTGACCCATCTTCTTCGCAAAAAGAGATTGTCGCGAAAGAGGGATGGATTGCCGGGTCAAGCCCGGCAATGACGGCTTGCGAGAGCCCACGTCTACGGCCGGAAATGCGGCAGCCTTTCAACTCGTCATCACCGGGAGGTCCAGCGCGGAGACGCGCTGCGCGCTTTTGCCCGGCCATGACGGCTACATTTCCCTTATCTCAGCCCCCGGTCTCGGCGCTGATGATGTCGCCAAACAGTTCCCATTTGCCGCCCTTGAACTGCATCATCTTGAGCTGTTCGATCGGGGCAAAGTCGGTGGCAGAGGTGTTGACCTTGATGCCGGGGATCAGGGTATCGGGCGCAAAATCCTTCAAGGAAGCGGCCTGCTTCATCACGTTTTCGCGGGTCAGATTGTCGCCGGATTGTTTGAGTACCTGCGCCATGGTCTGCGCCGCGGCGTAGGCATACACCAGGTTGGCATCGGCGATGTTCGAGCCCGGCATGTACTTGTCGGCGAAGGCCATGAATTTCTTCATGCCGTCATTGTCCTTCCACTGCGGGTCCGAAGCGTCCATCAGATAGCCGGCCGACAGGATGCCTTCGGACGCCTCGAAGCCGGCGGGCTTCATCACCGCGCCGATCGAGACCGCGACGTCGGTCATGAGATGCATCGGCTTCCATTCCAGCTCGGCCATCTTCTTGATCGTCTGCGCCGCGAATTTCGGCGTCGAAATATTGACCAGCACGTCGGCGCCGGTGCCCCTCAGCTTGACGATGTGGGAATCGATCGAGGGTTCGGTGGTCTCGTAGCTTTCCTCGGCGATCAGAATCGAGGGCGTCTTGTCGCCGAACACTTCCTTGAGGCCGGCCACGTAGTCCTTGCCGAAATCGTCGTTCTGATAGAACACCGCGACCTTGGCGTCGGGTTTTGTCTTCAGGATGTATTTCGCGAAAATCCTCGCCTCGACGCGGTAGCTCGGCTGAAAGCCCATGGTCCAGGGAAACTCCTTCGGGTCGTTCCACTTGCTGGCGCCGGTGGCGAGGAAGAGCTGCGGGACTTTCTTGATGTTCTGATATTTCTGCACCGCCGACTGCGTCGGCGTGCCCAGCGCGTTGAATACCAGAAACACTTCATCGCTTTCGATCAGCTTGCGGACCTGCTCGACCGTCTTCGGCGGGCTGTAGCCGTCGTCGTAACTGATAAAGTTGATCTTGCGGCCGTTGATGCCGCCCTGGTCGTTGATCATCCTGAAATAGGCATCCTCGGTCTTGCCGATGATGCCGTAGGCCGACGCCGGCCCGCTATAGGCCTCGACATTGCCGATCTTGATTTCGGTGTCGGAGGCGCCGGTGTCGTATTTCTTCTGGGCCAGCGCGCCCTGCGTGGCCAGCACGCTCAGGAAAATTGCGGCCGCGGCCGAGAGCAGAAGAGAGGCGAGCGACCGTTTCTTATTCTTCATAGTAGGCACCTTTTCTTGATTGAGATCGACGATGGATGTTGAAGGGGGTGGAGAAGTCTCAGAGTATGACCGGAAATGCAGCCAGCGTTTTCGGGCCTTCCCTAACAATTCGAAAATGATTCGCTTTTCCGTCATGGCCGGGCAGAAGCGCGTCTTCGCGCTGGATGTCCCGGCCATCCACGTCTTTCTTGCTGCAACGCTGGTGAAGACGTGGATGCCCGGGACAAGCCCGGGCATGACGAGTTTCATCGCAACTGCCGGTTCTATTGGCTGCATTTTGAGTCAGACTCTCAGGAGGCGACGGCTCGGGCATCGGTAGCTTTCGGCGAGCCGAATTTCTGTCGGAGCGTCGGCTTGTGGATCTTTCCGGTGGCGTTGCGCGGCAGGGCATCGACGAATTTTATCGCGCGGGGACGCTTGAAGCGCGCGAGATTGGCTTCGCAATGCGCATGAATCTCGGCTTCGGTAATGCTGTGCCCGGACTTCACGGCGATGATGGCCATGCCGGTCTCGCCCCACTGCTCGCTGGGAATGCCGATCACGGCGGCTTCGGCGATCGCAGTGAGCTGGTGAAGCACGTTCTCGACCTCGGCCGGATAGACGTTCTCGCCGCCGGAAATGTACATGTCCTTCCAGCGGTCGACGATGTAGTAAAAGCCCTCGTCGTCGATCCTGGCGGCGTCGCCGGTATGCAGCCAGCCGTCGGTGAAGGACGACGTGTTGGCGTCCGGCCGGTTCCAGTAGCCGGGCGTGATGTTCGGCCCTTTGACCCATAATTCGCCAAGCTCGCCGACATCGGCATCGGTGCCGTCAGGCCGGACGATTCGCACTTCGGTGTGCAGCACCGGCTTGCCGGAGGAGCCTGCCTTGCGCGCGGCGTCTTCGCGATCGAGCGTCATCACCGCCGGGCTGGTCTCGGTCATGCCGTAGCCCTGCTGCAGCGCGACGCCACGCGCCTCCCACACTTTTAACAGCGGCACCGGCATCGGCGCGCCGCCGACCCCGCCGATCACGAGGCGGCTGAAGTCGGAAGACGCAAAAGCGGGATGCTGCGCCATGAACTGGTAGATCGACGGCACGCCGAAAAACACGTTGACGCCGCGCGAGGGGTCGCTGATCAGTTGTAGCGCGAGACCGGGATCGAAGACGCGCATGATCAGCACGGTGCCGCCCGAATGCAGCACCGGGTTGGTGTAGCAATTGAGCCCACCGGTGTGGAACAGCGGCAGCACCGTCAACAGCACTGACGATGGCGAGATATAGGCGGGGCCGCCGAGATTGACGCAATTCCAGAACGTCATGCCATGGGTGATGATGGCGCCTTTCGGCTGGCCTGTGGTGCCCGAGGTGTACATGATCGTCGACATGTCATCGAGCGTCACGACTTCCGCATGATCGAGCGGCTTCGCGGT
>JAQGKJ010000685.1 GCA_028290165.1 Bradyrhizobium sp.
CACGTCATGCCCGGGCTTGTCCCGGGCAGCCACGTCTTTTTTCTGGTTGACGCGAAGGAAGTCGTGGATGGCCGGGACAAGCCCGGCCATGACGATGTAGATACTTTCGTGTCGCTTCCAAGAGTCCTGTAGCCTCGGTAAGCCCGCCCCATGACCACGCTGTTCACCATCCTGTTCGACGGCGTCGCCTACGGCATGCTGCTGTTCGTGCTCGCCTGCGGTCTTGCCGTCACGCTCGGGCTGATGAATTTTGTCAATCTCGCCCATGGCGCATTTGCCATGACGGGCGGCTATGTCTGCGCGGCGCTGGTGAATCAATCCGGCTGGCCGTTCTTCGCCGGCCTGCCGCTGGCGTTTGTCGCCAGCGCATTGATCGGTGTGGTGCTGGAGCGCTCGCTCTATCGTCATCTCTACAATCGCAGCCACCTCGATCAGGTGCTGTTCTCTGTCGGGCTCGTCTTTATGTCGGTAGCCGCCGTCGACTACATCATGGGATCGTCGCGGATATTCATAAAACTTCCCGCAGCGCTCGAGGGGCAGATCGATTTCTTCGGCGTCGGCATCGGCCGCTACCGGCTGATGATCATCGTGATCTGCGGATTGCTGACCGCGGGCCTGCAATTGGTGCTGGCGCGCACGCGGTTCGGGAGTCGGTTGCGCGCCGCGGTCGACGATCCCCGCGCGGCAAGCGGCCTCGGCATCAACGTGCCGCAGGTGTTCGCCTTCACCTTCGCATTCGGCTGCGGCCTGGCTGGTTTGGGCGGCGCGCTGAGCGCGGAGATTTTGGGGCTCGATCCGTATTTTCCGCTGAAATTCATGATCTACTTCCTGATTGTGGTGACCGTCGGCGGCTCCTCCAGCATCACCGGACCGTTTCTGGCTTCGCTGTTGCTCGGCATCGGCGACGTCGCCGGCAAGTATTACGTGCCCAAGATGGGACCGTTTGTGATCTACACCATGATGATCGTGATCCTGATCTGGCGCCCGAACGGCCTGTTCGGCCGCACTGCGGCCCGTTGAGCGTGACGATGAGCGCGCAAGCCGACGTCGGATATCACGCCAGGCAGCACGCACGCTGGCACTGGAGCGAGATCGCGTTCTGGATTCTCGCACTGGCCTGCGCATTCCTGTTCCCCTCCCGCTACCTGATCATGACGGATATCGTGCGGCTGGCATTGTTTGCGCTCTCCCTCGATCTGATCCTCGGCTACGCCGGCATCGTCTCCCTCGGCCACGCGGCGTTCTTCGGCGTCGGCGCCTATTGCGTGGGATTGCTTGCCTTGCACGGCATCATCACCGAGCCGGTACTGGCGCTGGTCGCAGCCGGCCTCGTCGCGATGGCGCTCGGCTTTCTCACCAGCTTCCTGGTGATCAGGGGCGCCGACCTGACGCGTCTGATGGTGACGCTCGGGATCGCGTTGCTGCTGGAAGCACTGGCGGAACGTTTCTCAAACATCACGGGCGGCACCGACGGGCTGCAGGGCATCGAGATGCAGCCGATCCTCGGACTGTTTGCGTTCGATATGTTCGGCAAGGTCGGGTTCTTCTACTGCATTGCCGTGCTGTTCCTGCTGTTCCTGCTGGCGCGGCGGATCGTGCACTCGCCGTTCGGTCTCTCACTTCGCGCCATCAGAAACAATCCGCTGCGGGCGGCTGCCATCGGCATCCCCGTCAACAAGCGCCTGATCGCGATCTATACGCTCGCCGCGTTCTATGCGGGCATCGCCGGCGCGCTGTTCACCCAGAGCACGGCGCTGGCTTCACTCGATGTGTTCTCATTCGAGCGCTCCGCCGATCTGATGTTGGTGCTGGTGATCGGGGGCACCGGCTATCTGTACGGCGGATTGATCGGCGCGGTGGTGTTTCGAATGCTGCAGGAAGTGTTTTCGACCATCACGCCGCAAGACTGGCAGTTCTGGATCGGCCTCGTATTGGTCGTGATCGTGCTGGTCGGCCGGGCGCGCCTGCATCGCTGGGCGTTGTGGCTGCCGAACCTGATCATCCGGCAACTCGGCGGCCGAAAGGCGATCGTGGCCGCTCCCGAGAGCGACGCGCCATGACCTTCGCGCTGGAAACCAAAGGGCTGGAGAAGCAATTCGGCGGACTTAAAGTCACCCGCGATGTTTCGCTTCGTATCGAGCAGGGCGCCCGCCACGCCTTGATCGGCCCGAACGGCGCCGGCAAGACCACCGTCATCAACCTCCTGACCGGCGTGCTCAGGCCCAATGGCGGGCGCATTCTATTGCAAGGAAACGACATCACGGAGCTCCCCGTGCATACGCGGGTGCTGCGCGGGCTTTCGCGCACTTTCCAGATCAATCAGCTCTACGCCGATTTGACGCCGCTCGAGACCATCGGGCTTGCGGTGTCCGAACGACTCGGCCGCGGCGGCGACTGGTGGCGGACGATGGGCACGCGCGACGACGTCAACGCCGAGATCGCGGAAAATCTCGCGCGCTTCCATCTGCTCGACGTGATGAACGAGCTGACCGCGACATTGCCCTACGGCAAGCAGCGCCTCCTGGAGATCGCGGTCGCGATTGCCGCCAAGCCGCGCGTATTGCTGCTGGACGAGCCCGCCGCCGGCGTTCCCGAAAGCGAGCGCCACGATATCCTGGCGGCCGTGGCAGCCTTGCCGCAGGATATCACCGTGCTGTTGATCGAGCACGACATGGATCTGGTGTTCTCGTTTGCCGACCGCATCTCGGTGCTGGTCAATGGCGCGCTGCTAGTCGAAGGGCCTCCCGACCAAGTGGCACGCGACCCACGGGTCAAGGCGGTCTATCTCGGCGAGGCCGCCGATGGCTGATTTGCTCCGCATCGAGAACCTGCGCGCCGGCTATGGCGAAGCGGTGGTACTGTCCGACATGTCGCTGCGTCTGGCCGAAAGCCAGGTGCTGGCGTTGTTGGGCCGCAATGGCACCGGCAAGACCACGCTGATCAATTCGATCGTTGGGGTTACCCGCCGTTTCGGGGGAACCATCAGCCTTGGCGGGCTGGACATCACCGGAATGCGGCCGGACCAGCGGGCGCGGGCGGGCATGGGCTGGGTGCCGCAGGAGCTCAACATTTTTCGTTCGCTGACTGTGGAAGAGAATATGACCGCGGTCGCCCAGCCGGGACCGTGGACGGTTGAAAAGGTCTACGAGATGTTTCCGCGATTGAAAGAGCGCCGCAACAATTTCGGCAATCAGCTCTCCGGCGGCGAGCAGCAGATGCTGGCGATCGGCCGCGCGCTCACGCTCAATCCACGGGTATTGCTGCTGGACGAGCCGACCGAGGGGCTCGCCCCGATCATCGTCAAGGAACTGCTCCGGGCGCTCGGCACCATCACCCGCGCCGGAGGCATCTGCTCAATTATTGTCGAGCAGAATGCACAAAAGATTCTGGGGCTAGCCGACCGCGTTGTGATATTGGAGCGCGGCGCGATCGTCCATGACGCGGCCAGTGCCGCCCTGAAGGCCGATCCCGCGGTGCTCGAACGCTTTCTCGGCGTCTCCAGCGCTGCGGCACATTAGCTGTCTTGACGCGTTTCCTTGACGCGAACCGGTACCCACTTCGCTTGAAAACGCTCTGAAAATCCCGGGAGAAAAAACCATGCAAAGAACAAAAGCCCCCTTCCGTGCCGACGAGGTCGGCAGCCTGTTGCGGCCGCCGAAGATCAAGGAGGCGCGGGCCAAACTGGCGAAGGGCGAGATCTCGGCCGACGATCTACGCAAGGTCGAGGACATGGAGATCGAAAAGGTCGTGCACAAGCAGGCCTCGATCGGCCTGAAACTCGCGACCGACGGCGAATTCCGCCGCTCGTGGTGGCATTTTGACTTTCTCAGCCATCTCATCGGCTGCGAACTGTTCCACCCCGATGAGGGTATCCAGTTCGCCGGCGTCCAGACCCGGCATGAGGCGGTGCGCGTGATCGGCAGGCTCGATTTCCCCGACAGTCATCCGATGCTCGCGCATTTCAAGTTCCTGAAGAAGCAGTGCGAGGTCGCGCATGTCACGCCGAAGATGACGATCCCTTCGCCGGCGGTGCTGCATTTCCGGGGCGGCCGCAACTCGATCGCAAAGCAGGTCTATCCCGAACTCGATGTATTCTATGAAGACCTCGCGAAAACCTACCGCAAAGCGGTGAAGGCGTTCTACGACGCCGGCTGCCGCTATTTGCAGTTCGACGACACCGTATGGGCCTATCTCTGCTCACAGGAGGAACTGAAGAAAGCGCGCGAGCGCGGCGACAATCCCGATGGCCTGCAGGAAATCTACGCCCGCGTCATCAATTATGCGATCGCCGAACGGCCCGCCGACATGACCATCACCACCCATGTCTGCCGCGGCAATTTCCGCTCCACCTGGATTTCGTCCGGCGGCTACGAGCCGGTGGCCGAGACCATGCTGGCCGGCACCAATTACGACGGCTATTTTCTCGAATATGATTCGGAGCGCGCCGGCGGCTTTGAGCCGCTGCGCTATTTGCCGAAGGGCAACAAGATCGTGGTGGTCGGCGTCATCACCTCCAAGAGCGGCGCACTCGAGAAAAAGGACGACATCAAGCGGCGGCTGGAGGAAGCCTCCAAATACGCGCCGCTGGATCAGCTCGCGCTATCGCCGCAATGCGGCTTTGCTTCAACGGAAGAGGGCAACATCCTCAGCGAAGAGGAGCAGTGGGCAAAGCTGAAGCTCGCGGTCGATATCGCCAGGGAAGTGTGGGGGAAGTGACTGCGAGCTAGCCGAGATAAAATTTCGTCATCGCCGGGCTTGACCCGGCGATCCATCTTTTTGAAGTCCTTTTTCGTGAAGTTAGATGGATACGCGGGTCAAGCCCGCGTATGACGTCGAACGGGTGGTGCGACCTGGCTCTCTGAGCCCCTCACTTCTCCGCCAGATAAACCTCGCCGAGCAGCGAAGAGTTCGACCACGGCACCTGTTTGTTCTTTGTCGTCGATACGACTTCGGCGCGCACGCGTGTCAGCATCTGCTGCACTTCAAGCCCGGGCGTGCCGATATGACGCGACAGCGCCGCCGAGAACGGGCTGTTGGCGCCTTCGCCGTCGAGCGCCACCTTTCCGGGCGCGGTGGCGAATGCGATCAGCGTCCCCGCACCAAGCGTTGCGCCGATGCCGAGCGCGGTCGGCGCCGCCAGTCCCGATCCGGCTTCGATCGCGCGGTCCGGCGCCGCGGAGGCGACGACCTGTGGCTCCAGCGGATTGTTGCGGCAGGCGTCGAGGATCAGGATGTTGGTGCGGACCTGGTCGTCGAGGCCGGCCAGGATCGTATCCATGTCGATCATCCCGTCGGTGATCTTGGCGCCGGCATGCAGTTCTACATCCACCGGCACGAGGTAGTTGCGACCGTCGATCTGAACGCCGTGGCCGGCATAATAGACCAGCGCCACCTGCGAGCGCGCGGCGTCGCGCAGGAAATCGCGGGTCGTCTTCTGCATCGCGGCGCGGTCGAGATCGATCCCTTCCGAGACGGCAAAGCCGATGTCGCGCAAACTCTTCGCGACCGAACGTGCGTCGTTGGGCGGATTGGGCAGTGCCTTGACATGGGCATAGGCGCCGTTGCCGATCACCAGCGCGACGCGCCGGCCGGCGCTCGTGCCAGCCGCTGTCGCCGGCGTCGTCGTCACCGTTTCCTTCTGGTCCGACGGCGCTGCCGGCGCCGTTTGCGATGGCGGCGAAGAAGGCGCAACCGGGTCCGACAGCAGGGACAATCGAACCTTGGCGGTCGCCTGGTTGGCCTTGCTTCCGGCATCTGACGCGAGGCCCGCAAGCGTGGCGTTGAAATCCTCCCTCGCGTGCTCGAAATCGCCGTTCGCCTCGTAGGCGAGGCCGCGCTGGATATAGGCCGATATCAGGACGCTGTTCGGCGGCGTCATGACGTTGACCGGTACGTTGGCCTTCGCCAGCCTGATCGCCTCTGTGCCGTCGGCGATGGCGCGCTCGTAGTTGCCCTTGGCACGCCAGATCACGGTGCGGTTGACCAGCGGGGAGGGCAAGGCCGGATCGAACCGGATCGCGTCATTGATATCGGCGAGCGCACCGTCGAGATCGCCGAGCGCCTGCCTGGCGGAGCCGCGGTTCTGATACGAATACGCATTCTTGGGCATCAGCCGGATCGCCTCGTCATAGCCCGCGATCGCGCGAGGATAATCGCCCTTGGCGCGCCAGGCGTTGCCGCGGTTGTGAAAAATGCTGCCGCTGGGCGGGCCGATCCGCAGCGCGTCGTTGAAGTCTGATATCGCGATGTCGTATTCGCCTTTGTCGAAATAGGCGGAGCCGCGCATATTGTGGAGCGGCTGATTGGATTTCAGGCGCAGCGCTTCGGTAGTGTCTGTGATCACCCTGGCGTAGTCGCCCTTCTTGTTCCAGCCGACCGCGCGCCAGAAATGGACGGTTGCGAGTTGCTCGCCGGAGAAGACTTTCAGCGCGATGATCTTGTTGCAGGCGTCGATCTGCTGGTCGGGCGGAGTGCCTTCGCTGGTGCAGAGCGGTCCGAGTTGCGAGCGCGATTGCGCGAAGACAGGCCCCGCCCACAGCGCCGCTGCGACCAAGGCGAGCGTAACAATCGAGCGGCGCATCAGATCCCCGCGTATCAAGTAGCCTGCACTGGTTTGTTGCCGCCGCTGGACCTGCGGTTCAAGGCTCCATTTGTCATTGCCGGCATTTCCCAAGAGTGGGCAGATAGTGGTAGGACAGCCGCGCAATCCGCCTCTGCCCACCTGCCTGGCCCAAGCCATTTCCCGATGAAGAACGACCAGATCCTGAGCCAGATTTCCGAATTCTGCCGCCAGGCCGATATGGCGGAATCGACCTTCGGCCGCCGGGCGGTCAATGACGGCAAGCTGGTGCACCGGCTGCGCGAGGGCAAGCGCATTACCGTCGACACCCTCGACCGCATTCAGGCCTACATCGCCGCTTCCATGCCGGGCGGGTTGCCGCCGCCCCGTGGGCTCGAAGTGCCGCCCGAGAAGCGCGATCCCCGCGGCAATTTCCGGTTTTTCGAGAACCGGCAGAAATACCTGCTGTTCGTGCATACCTGCAGCGAAAAGCGGGTGATCGCTGAGCGGGTGGCGCTGGAACTCGGCAGCATCCATCCTCGGCCGCCGGCGCTGCGGATATTCGACGCCGGCGTCGGCGATGGCACGGTGCTGGCGCGGGTCATGCGGTCAATGCATGGCCGCTTTCCCCATATGCCGTTCTACATCGCCGGCAAGGAACTGAGCCTGGAAGATGTCCGGCTGACGCTGGAAAAGGTGCCGGACAGGCTGTTCGAGCATCCGGCGACGGTTTTTGTGCTCACCAACATGTATTACGCCGAGGCGCCCTGGCTGACGCCGGCCTCGCCCGCGGCGGCCGCAGGCATGATCTGGCACGAAGTGGCCCTTCGGGGGGCCTCCTCGGGCGAATTCGAGGTCCAGATCGCCGAATTGGGGCCGTTTCTGGAGCAGAACTGGCGTGCCAACGTCAGCCCGCGCTCGGGCATGCCGGTCTATGAGCGCCCGGTCGCGATCGTGCTGTACCGGGAGGATCACCGTTTCCTGCTCGATTCCATCATTCCGCGCGCCGGCCGTTCCGAGGCCAATTTCGACCTGATCATCGCTTCGCAGCCCTTTCGGGCCACATATTCGTTCAATTTCCGAGCCAAACGCATCGTTGCGCCTCTGGCCGGGTCGCTGGGGGCCGTGGGCCGTTTGATAGGAATTCACTCTCTCGGGCTGGATCCCG
>JAQGKJ010000712.1 GCA_028290165.1 Bradyrhizobium sp.
CTGGAGGACGCGCTCAACGGCATCGGCAAGGTCGAGCGCGAGCTTGAGGACAATATCGGCATGATCGAGCTCGGCGAAGCCGAGAACGATTCCGGCGTCGTCGCCGAGGCCGAGACCGCGCTGAAAAACCTCAAGAAGGAAGTCGCCCGCCGCGAACTCGAAGCCCTGCTGTCGGGGGAGGCCGACCGCTTCGATTCCTATCTTGAGGTTCATGCCGGCGCCGGCGGCACCGAGAGCCAAGACTGGGCCGAGATGCTGCTGCGCATGTATACGCGCTGGGCCGAAAAGCACGGCTTCAAGATCGAGTATCTCGAGGAGACGCAGGGCGAAGAGGCCGGCATCAAATCCGCCACCATCCAGATTTCAGGCCACAACGCCTATGGCTGGCTCAAGACCGAAGGCGGCGTGCACCGGCTGGTGCGGATCTCGCCGTTCGATTCCAATGCGCGCCGGCATACCTCGTTCTCCAGCGTCGCGGTGTTTCCGGTGGTCGACGACAGCATCAAGATCGACATCAAGGAATCCGACGTGCGCACCGATACCATGCGCTCGGGCGGCGCCGGCGGCCAGCACGTCAACAAGACCGAATCCGCTGTCCGGCTTACGCACATTCCGACCGGCGTCGCGGTGGTCTGTCAGGCCGGCCGTTCGCAGCACAAGAACAAGGCGCAGGCCTGGGACATGTTGCGCGCCCGGCTCTACGAAATCGAGTTGAAAAAACGCGAGGAACAGGCCGCCGCCGACCAGGCCGCCAAGACCGATATCGGCTGGGGCCACCAGATCCGGTCCTATGTGCTGCAGCCCTATCAGATGGTGAAGGATCTCCGCACCGGCGTGCAGACCTCGGACACGTCAGGCGTGCTTGACGGCGACCTCGATGAATTCATGGCGGCGACACTGGCGCAGCGCGCATTCGGCACCACGCCGGGTGCGGTAGAGGACGTGGATTAACGCATGGCACATGTCGCATTCATCGGACTCGGGCGCATGGGCCATGGCATGGCCGGCCGCTATCTCGACAACGGCTTTACGGTCGCGGTCTGGAATCGCAGCAAGGCCAAGGCCGAAGATCTGGTCGCGCGCGGCGCGCGATGGGCTTCCTCTCCGGCTGATGCGGCCAATGGCGCCGACGCCGTCGTGACCATGGTCGCCGACGACGCGGCGTCGCGCGCGGTGTGGCTCGGCAACGATGGCGCGGCTTCCACAGCCAAGGCCGGGACGCTCGCGATCGAATGTTCCACTGTGTCCTATCAGCATGCGCTTGAGCTTGCGCGCGAACTGCGCGAACGCGGTCTCGTCTACATCGACAGTCCAGTCACCGGCTTGCCGGATGCCGCGGCGGCTGGAAAGCTGACGCTGCTGGTCGGCGCCGAACCCGCGGACCTCGAACGGGCGCGGCCGTATCTCGTGCCGCTCTCGACCACGATCCGACATTTCGGCGCGGTCGGCGGCGGTACGGTCTACAAGTTGATCAACAATCTGATGGGCGCGATCCAGATTGCCGGTATCGCGGAAGGCCTTGCGATTGCCGAGCAGGCTGGGCTCGACATGAAGCTGGTGCTGGAGGCGGTCGAAACTGGGGTTGCCGCCAGTCCGCAGGTGATCCGCCATTCCAAACGGATGGCCGCGCGGAATTTTTCCGGCGCGACCTTTACGGCGGCGCTGCGGCACAAGGATGCGGCCTACGCGGTGGCTCTGGCCGAGAGCCTGTTGTCGGACGCTCCGATCATGGGCCGCGCCGCGGTTGAGGCCTATGATCGCGCCAAAGCGTATGCGCCTGACGACGATGAAGGCAAGATGATCGAGATCGTGTCGCACGCCAAGACGTAATCCATCCCGGCGCGATCTTCCATTCCCGGTTAGCCATCACGATCGGCGAAGGCGGAACCCTGCTGTTTCGCGGCGCGGAATAAGCTGATGCTTGCAAGCCCAAGCGCGACTTGCGAGACTTGTCCAAAATAACTCGTCAAGCGGGAGAGGACGATGCCAGGTCGCAGGCGAAATTTGATTGCTTTGACGGTGTTCGCAATCGCAGCGGCGGTCGCAACCCAAGCCAGCGCGCAAAAGAAATACGATCCGGGCGCGAGCGATACCGAAATCAAGATCGGCAATATCATGCCCTATAGCGGTCCTGCCTCCTCCTACGGCGTGATCGGCAAGGCCGAGGCGGCCTTTTTCAACATGATCAATGCGGAAGGCGGCATCAACGGCCGCAAGATCAATTTCATCAGCTATGACGATGCCTACAGCCCGCCCAAAGCGATCGAGCAGGCGCGCAAGCTCGTGGAAGGCGACGAGGTTTTGCTGATCTTCCAGTCGCTGGGAACGCCGTCCAATTCGGCGATCATGAAATACATGAACACCAAGAAGGTGCCGCAGCTTTTCGTCGCCTCCGGCGCCACCAAATTCGGTGATCCCAAGAACTTCCCCTGGACCATGGGCTTTCAGCCCAATTATCAGAGTGAGGGCCACATCTACGCGAAATACATTCTGGAACACTTTCCCAATGGCAAGATCGCGGTGTTCTGGCAGAACGATGACGCCGGCAAGGATCAGTTCAAGGGGCTGAAGGATGGGCTCGGCGACAAGGCGAGCATGATCATCGCCGACAAGTCCTACGAGGTGAGCGACCCCTCAATCGATTCCCAGATCGTCGCGTTGCGCGATTCCGGCGCCGACATCTTCTTCTCCTGGGCAGCGCCTAAGGGATCGGCGCAGGCGATCCGAAAGGTCGGCGAGCTCGGCTGGAAACCGAAATTCTTCCTCGCCAACACCGCAACCACGATCGCGTCGGTGTTGAAGCCGGCCGGCCTCGACTACGCCAGGGACATCATCTCGACGTCGTACGTCAAGGATCCGACCGATCCGATCTGGAAGGATGATCCGGGGGTGAAGAAGTGGGCGGCTTTCATGGAAAAGTACTATCCCGACGGCGACAAGACCAACTCCAACAATGCCTATGCCTACGTCGAATCGCAAGCGATGGTGCAGGTGCTCAAGCAATGCGGCGATAACCTGACGCGCGACAACGTCATGAAGCAGGCGGCGAACCTGAAGAACTTTACCAGCGACATGCTGCTGCCGGGGATCACGATCAACACCTCACCAGACGACTATTTTCCGATCGAGCAAATGCAGTTGATGCGGTTCAACGGTCAGTCCTGGGAATTGTTCGGCGATATCATCACCGGCGAGGTCGGGCACGAAGCCAGCCACTAGATCGCGAGCCGATCAGATTAGATCGGATTACGATCTCGTCTCTTCGTTTGAGCATGATCTTGTTCGGAAAACCGCCTCCCACTTTTGCGGATCATGCTCTAAGCCCGGTTGCGCACCATCAGCCCGCGCTGAGCCGCACGCCGGCGCGCAGGAATTTCTGCGGATCGACCGCTTCGCCGTCGATCCTTGTCTCGTAATGCAGATGCGGACCGGTCGACCGGCCGGTTGAGCCGACGGCGCCGATCACCTGTCCGATCTTGATCGGGTCGCCGACCTTGACGTCGATCTCCGACAGATGGCCGTAGCGGGTCGACAGGCCGTTGCCGTGGTCGATTTCCACCATGCGGCCATAGCCGCCCGCCCATCCCGATGAGGCTACTTTTCCGTTTGCGGTGGCGCGCACGGGATCGCCGGTGGCGGCGCGAAAATCGAGGCCGGTGTGCATGGCAGGCCGCCCGAGGAACGGATCGGTGCGGACCCCGAAACCACTGGTGAATTCGACTTCGCCGATCACCGGCTTGCGGTAAGGCACCAGCGCCAGCGTCCGGTTTAGCCGCTCGACCCGGGCGCGGGTGATGTTGATCCGATAGAACTGGCGCTCGAAGGTGCTGGCGTTGGGAGCAAGTTTGACGGGGACGAAGGGGCCGCCCATGCCCACGCGCGGAGTTGCCGCTTCCAATTGCGCCATATCGAGGCCGAGATCGCTGAAGACACCGCGCATTCGGCGCACGCGCGATTCCATGCCGTCCTCTACCGCGTTCAGCGCCGCCATCTGGCGGCCCTCGACCTGATCGAGCGAGGCCTGCAGACGCACCAGAACGTTATCGACGCCCTGGATCTTGGCGAATTGATTCGGCTGGGCGTTGGCAATGATCGGCGCGCGCGATTCCAGGCGCGCCTCGCGATCGGGCGGCGCCACGAAGATCACGGTATCGCTGATCGGCGACGGTTTTGGCACACCCGAAGCGGCCGGGTCAGTCGCTGTGGCGCCCCGCGACGGCGGCCGGATCGACCCGGTGACGGAGACGTCCGGAATGGTCCCGAGCGCGGTGGCCCGCGATTCCAGCGCGGTCTGGCGGCGCATGATCTGTTCGAGCTTCTGGTCGAACTGCTCCTGGTCGAGCAACTGGCGGCTGGTGGTGCGATCGACCTTGGCGCGCAGTTCGGCGATGCGGTCTTCATAGGCGTATTGCATCTCGGCCTGGCGCGCGATCAGCCGGGTGAGAACGTCGTCACGGAACGCAAAATAGGTCGCGGTCGCCGCCGACCACATGCCGAGCACCGTTACCGTGCCGACCACGATCCAGAACGCCACCGGGCCAAACCGGACCTGTTTGCCGGCGTGGACGAGGGTGTAGCCCTCTTCCCCGCGCGGGGCCGGCGCCACCGCATGGCCCGTCGTCGGGCGGCGGGCCGGTGCCCGGCCATGATCATGAGGGTGGTGCTGGGGGTACTCGGAATAATGACCGGAACGGTACGACATCGGCACTCCCGCGCCGGTCGGAGATGAGTTCCGTACGGCTGAATTTGCGGGTGCGATTTGACCTCGTCATGGTTAATTTTCAGCAAATGGAACTGGACAATCACACGGCGCGGACCGCCGCCAGCACCTCGTCGGCATGGCCATCGACCCTGACATTGCGCCATATTTTGATCACCCGGCCGTCCGCGCCGATCAGAACGGTAGTGCGAAGAATGCCCTGGAAGGTCCTGCCATACATCGATTTTTCGCCCCAAGCTCCATACGCCTCCAACATCTCATGTTTCTCATCTGACACGAGAGGAACGGTGAGTTCATGCTTGTCCCGGAAAGCTTCCTGGGCCTTCGGCGGGTCGCCGGAGACACCAAGCAACGCGGTCTGACTTTGGGCAAAGTCGCCTGCTAGCCTCGTGAAGTCGATTGCCTCCTTGGTACAGCCCGGCGTATCCGCGCGCGGATAGAAGAACAGCACCAGTTTTTTGCCGGCGTAGTCGGACAGCGCGACGGTGTCGCCGCCATCCCGCGGCAGCCGGAAGGCGGGCGCCTTGGCGCCCTCGGTCAAAGCCGATTTACGGGTGGCTGCCGGTTCGGACGATTTTAACGGTTTTGAGGGGGCCTTGTGCGATGTTGCCAAGGTCGTTTTGCCGGCTTGCTTGCTTGCGTTCGCGACTGATTTTTTAACGGTCGGCCGGCGGGTTTTCGAAGGCTGCGTTTTCGCCGACGTCTTCGATCGCGTCCGGGCCGCCTTCCCGGAGGACGGCCCGGCGGATTTCTTGACGGCTTTCTTGGGGGATTTCTTACGCGTTTTCTTGGACATACGCCTTCCTTTCGTCGCTTTCGGCGGATCAATCATGGGGATATTTGCGGGTCTCGTCCGGCGAACCCCGAATCGGGTCGGCTGCTGGGCAAGGCTGATGGCCCCGGAGTATGGTTACAAGGAATTCGACGCACCACCCGTCCGCTCGTTGAATGTGCCCCTGGAATGTGCCCTTGGGCCCGATGACGACTAACAGTATTAATCGAGGATTGGCAGCGATGCCGGCACAGGAGCGCTCGTTAGGTGTGGACGGGTGCGGCCTTGACGGCGATCAATCTCATAATCAGCGCCAGCACCGAGAGGCAATGGCAAGGAAGACATCGCCCCAGGGATCTAGTCCGCATGCTGACGTGCAGCCCTCGCAGTGGGAAGATGCCGATTGGGATCAGGACCATGACGAGGCGGCGGGCCATCGCGCGCGCCAGCTGTTGTCCGGGTCGAACTCCGGCTTTCATCGGCTAGCCGATCACCTCGGCGCGCTGCGCCGCTGGCTTGCGGCTGAGCGCTGGGTAAAGCGCCTTGCGGTCGTGATCGCGGTGCTGATGGTGATCTTCGCCGGATGCTTCGGCGGGCTATGGTGGCGGCTCGGCGCCGGTCCGATCAATCTCGATATGGCGACGCCTTGGCTGGCCGCGGCAATCGAAGAAAATATCGGTCACGGCAATACGGTCGAGGTGGGCGGCACGCAGATCGAGCGAGCAGGGCGGATCCGCATCGCCGTGCGCATCCGCGATATCATCGTCCGGGATCGCGACCATGCCATCGTGGCGAACGCGCCGAAGGCGGAGGTCAGGCTTTCCGGCACCGCGCTATTAATGGGGCAGCTGCGCGCCGAGAGCCTCAATCTGGTGGATGCCGAACTCGCCGTCCGCATCACGCC
>JAQGKJ010000768.1 GCA_028290165.1 Bradyrhizobium sp.
CCGCCTCGGGAGGTCGACGCGCGAAGCGGCGGGTGGCAGTTCAAGCCACAGGCATCGCATTCGTGGCGGGCACCCCCACCCCAACCCTCCCCCGCAAGCGGGAGAGGCGAAGAAAGACCCGTTCCCTATTTTGCGGCGGGCAACGGCGATGCTACAGACGTTTCCGCCCGCCAACGCTCATGAGGCCCTGATGACCATCGAACTCCACACCTGGAACACGCCGAACGGCCGCAAGATCAGCGTCGCGCTGGAGGAGATGGGGCTGCCCTACAAGGTCATCCCGGTCAACATCACCAAGGGCGAACAGATGGTGCCGGATTTCCTTAGCCTCAGCCCCAACAACAAGATCCCCGCGATCGTCGATCCGGACGGCCCCGGGGGAAAGCGCGTCAGCGTGTTCGAGTCCGGGGCGATCCTGCTCTATCTCGGCGAGAAGACCGGCAAATTCCTCCCCGTCCCGCTGATCGAGCGCATCCCCGTTTATGAGTGGCTGATGTGGCAGATGGGCGGCTTTGGACCGATGCCAGGCCAAGTGCATCATTTCATTGCGCTGGAGAACGAGCAGGACCGCGCCTATGGCCTGAAGCGTTTCATGGCGGAAACGCGAAGGCTCTATGGCGTGCTCGACCGCCGCCTCGCCGGACGCGAGTTCGTCGCCGGCGCGCTGTCGGTCGCCGACTTTGCCATCCTCGGCTGGGCCTGGCGGCATCCGCGCCACAAGGTGGAGCTTTCGGATTTCCCCAATGTCGCCCGCTGGTACGACGCGCTGATGGCGCGCCCCGGCGTCAAGCGCGGCATGGAAGCAAAGCTGGATTGAGGTTTTTTCTCCGTCTCCCGCTCTTGCGGGGGAGGGCCGGGGTGGGGGTGTTGCCGCATAACGGATGCTGGAGTTCGCGGAAAGATTTCCCCCACCCGCCGCGCTCTATCGAGCGCGTCGACCTCCCCCGCAAGCGGGAGAGGTAAGGAAGGAAGAGGCTACGCCCGTCGCGTCTCCAGCGCCATCCGCACGGCAAGCCCGGCCAGCACGGTGCCCATCAGCCAGCGCTGCACCAACAGCCAGGTCGGCCTTGTGCCGAGGAACAGCGCGATCGAGCCGGCGGCGAGCGCGATCAAGGCGTTGACGCTGACGCTGATCGCGATCTGGATCGAGCCGAGCGCCAGCGACTGCGTCAGCACGCTTCCTGCCGCGGGATCGATGAACTGCGGCAGCAGCGCCAGATACAGCATCGCGATCTTGGGTTCAGCAGGTTGGTGACAAACCCCATCGCAAACAGTTTGCGCGGGCCGTCGACTTGAAGCTTCTTCACCTGAAACGGCGAGCGGCCATTTGGTTTGAGCGCCTGCCATGCCAGCCACAGCAGATAGGCCGCGCCAGCGAGCCGCAGCCCGTCATAGGCGAAAGGAACCGCCAACAACAGCGCGGTGATCCCGAACGCCGCGCACAGCATATAAAACACAAAGCCAAGTGCGACCCCGCCGAGCGAAACGATGCCGGCCGCGGGCCCCTGCGTGATCGAACGCGAGATCAAATAGATCATGTTCGGCCCCGGCGTCAGCACCATGCCGAGCGAGACCAGGGCAAAACCGCGCAGCGAAGTGAGGTGGGGCATGGAGGACTCGTTGGCGGGAGATGCGCATTGTGTAGCGCGCATCGCGATGCGACTCAATTTCGTAAAGTGCATGCCTCCTGGCGGAATATTCCACGGCATGCGCGCGGAGCAACCGCTCAATGCGCCTCGTCCCAATTATCCGCAGCCCTTGCATCGACATGCAGCGGCAGTGAGAGCAGCACGGCGGGGAATGGCGCGTCCTGCATGACGTGCTGGACTACCGGTAACGTCGCGGCCACCTCGTCGTCGGGCACCTCGAAAATCAGTTCGTCGTGAACTTGTAAAAGCATCTGCGCCGAGAGCTTCTTCTCGGCCAAAGCGTCTTCCCTCCGGATCATGGCGCGGCGGATGATGTCGGCGGCGGTGCCCTGCAGGCGCGCATTGATCGCCGCGCGCTCGTTGAAGGAGCGGACCGAGGCATTGGAGGCCCTGATGTCGGGGTAATGGCATTTCCGGCCGAACAAGGTCTCGACATAACCATGGTTGCGGCAGAAGTCCCGCGTCTCGTCCATGTAGGCGCGGATACCCGGGAAACGCTCGAAATATTTCTTGATGTAGGCGGAGGCTTCCTCGCGGGCGATGCCGAGCTGGTTGGCCAGCCCGAACGCCGAGATGCCGTAGATGATGCCGAAATTGATAGCCTTGGCGCGGCGCCGCACCTCGGCCGGCATGCCCTTGATGGGGACGCCGAACATCTCCGACGCCGTCATGGCGTGAATGTCGAGCTCGTCGCGGAAAGCCTGCTTGAGCACGGGAATGTCGGCGATCTCCGCCAACAACCGCAATTCGATCTGGGAATAGTCCGCCGACACGAGTTTGTGGCCGGGGGACGCTATAAAGGCGCGGCGGATCTTGCGGCCGTCCTCGGTGCGAACCGGAATGTTTTGCAGGTTGGGCTCGTTCGACGACAGCCGGCCCGTGGTGGTTGCTGCCAGCGCGTAGGTCGTGTGGACGCGGTGGGTCTGCGGATGCACATAGGTAGGCAGCGCATCCGTATAGGTCGATTTCAGCTTTGAAACCTGCCGCCATTCGAGAATCTTTTTCGGAAACTCATGGCCCTGCTCGGCGAGTTCGTCGAGGATCTGCGCCGAGGTCGACCACGCGCCGGTCTTGGTCTTGCTGCCGCCGGGAATGCCCATCTTGCCGAACAGGATGTCGCCGATTTGCTTGGGGCTGCCGACGTTGATCGGCTCGCCGGCGATCTCCTGGATTTCGGCCTCGACGCGCGCGGCGGTCTGGGCGAACTCGCCGGACAGTCGCGACAGCACCTGGCGGT
>JAQGKJ010000774.1 GCA_028290165.1 Bradyrhizobium sp.
CGCCTGGAGAAAATTCAGGTCAAAGAAGCCGAGATGAATTGAAAGGAATCCGAACGAAAGCCCGACGGCGGCGAGCGTGAAGGCCACGGGAAAGCCGATCAGCATGGCCAGAACCAGGCCGCCGAACATGATCGGCGGCATCATTTGCAGCGTGATCATTGGGTCGGCCTCTCGTACTTCGCGTCAATGGTCACCTGTCCCTGAAGTGCAGCGATGCGTTTGATCACCTCCGAGACGCCCTGTAGCGCCAGCATCACGAACCCGACGGGTACCACGATCTTGATCGGCCAGCGCACCAGGCCGCCGGCGTTGCTCGAGATTTCGCCAACGGCGTATGATTGCATGAAGAACGGCCACGACAGATAGCTGAGCAGAAGGCATGACGGGATCAGGAAGAAAAGCGAGCCGATCATGTCGAGCCAGAGTTGGCCGCGCTCGGAAAGGAACAGATAGAATATCTCGACCCGGACGTGCTCGTTGCGCTTGAAGGTGTAGGAGGCGCCGCACATCACCAGTCTGGCGAACATGTACCATTGCATCTCGAGCCAGCTATTCGAGCTGTAACTGAAGGCGTAACGGATCATGGCGTTCGCAGCGCTCACGATACAGGCGGCCAGCACCAGCAGATTGCAGATATAACCTATCTTTTCATTGAGCAGGTCGATCGCCGAGCTAACCGCCAACAATGGACGCATCACGTTCTCCCCGGCGGACGCCATCAAAGCACGCCGAATGTTTCAACAGGCATCGCTTTTCCGCCGCGCGTGGAGCACGTGGAGCCATGGCTCATTTGCCGGAGCGATTGCAACGATAGCCCTCCCCAATAGCGCCTCTGCGGTCTTGACTGCGCTGTTCGGGCGCAACGGCCTATCCGGCCGAGCTGGCATGAAGCCGCCGCACCATTCCAGCGCGCGGAGCCGCCGTCAATTGGAAGTTTGTTGATAATGAAGGGGAATATTTCGGCCGCGGCCGGCGGTGACGCGGCCTTGATCTCAGCCGCCGGTGACGCTCATGTGGCGGCTGACGCTCGGGCGGTCGTGCCGGCGATCGATGATGAAGTCGTGGCCCTTCGGTTTGGTGCCGATGGCGCGGTCGATCGCGAGAGCGAGCAGGTCATTGTCGGCAGAGGCGCGCAGCGGTTTGCGCAAATCGGAGGCATCCTCGTGGCCGAGACAGGTATGCAGCGTGCCGGTGCAGGTGATCCGCACCCGGTTGCAGGACTCGCAGAAATTATGGGTCATCGGCGTGATGAAGCCGAGCTTGCCGCCGGTTTCGCTGACCCGGACATAGCGGGCGGGGCCGCCGGTGTCGTCGTCGAGATCGGTCAGCGTGTATTGGGTGGCGAGCCGTGCGCGCAGCAGGGACAGCGGCACATATTGGTCGATCCGCCCCGCTCCGATGTCGCCCATCGGCATCACCTCGATCAGCGTCAGCGCCATCCCCTTGCCATGGGCCCATTGCATCAGCGCCGGGATTTCATCCTCGTTCAGATTCTTCAGCGCCACCGCGTTGATCTTGACGGCGAGACCGGCTGACCGCGCCGCCTCGATGCCGGCCAGAACCTTTTCGAGGTCGCCCCAGCGCGTAATGGCGCGGAATTTCGCGGCATCGAGCGTATCCAGCGAGACGTTGATGCGGCGCACCCCGCAGTCGCGCAATTCGGCGGCGTATCGCGCCAGTTGCGAGCCATTGGTAGTCAGCGTCAGTTCACCCAGCGCGCCGGTTGCAAGATGGCGCGAGAGCGAGCGCACCAGCGACATCACATTGCGCCGGACCAGCGGTTCGCCGCCGGTCAGCCGCAACTTGCGCACGCCCTTGGCGATGAAGGCCGAGCAAAGCCGGTCGAGTTCCTCGAGCGTGAGCAGATCGGCCTTGGGCAGGAACGTCATGTCTTCGGACATGCAATAAAAGCAGCGCAGATCGCAGCGATCGGTGACCGATACCCTGAGATAGCTGATGGTCCGGCCGAACGGGTCGGTCATCGGACGGCCTAGCGCGACGGGGGAGTTCAACGAAGTCTCGGTCATTCAATACGCCTTGTCACGACGGCAGCAGCCATGAGGGGATGGCGCAGAGTTCCGTCAAAGACAATCTATGCATGAAGCATCCGGCACACAATCCGCAAGCCTTGTCTGGTGCGGTGCACGCAATCAGCGCAAATCGGCTGAAATCAACGGGTCGGCGCGGCCGCCGGCGGAGGCGCGGCCGATGGCTCGGGGAACGGCGATCCGGCGGGAGCTGCGGAGGTACCCTTGGGCGGTTTTGGCTTTTTCGGCCTCAGCATTTTGCGGGCTGCCTTCGGCGGCGGACCCGCCGGCTGGAGTTCCGCAACCACCGGATTGGGATCGACATTGGTCGAGGCAGGGGTGGAGAGATCACCGGGGAGATGGATCACCTGCACCGGGATCGTCGCGGGTTGGAACTTGTTCAGCGTGTAGGTCACCGAGAAACCGGCGTCGGGCGCGGGCACGGCCACCGAGCAGGGGGTCTTGCAGCTTGCGCCCAGCGAGGTGCGGGCTTCGGCTCCTGGCGGCACCGATTCAAGCTGGACCTGCACGGTTGGCGGGGTCGGCTTTAAGGAGTCCAAGGAAAACGAGGAGCAGCCCGCCAGACTAGCCCCCGCTACGGCAATCACGATGACACGACGCATGATCAATCCGTCACTCTACTGCGGCAAACAGCCACAATCCCCGGCCCGACCATAGGAGCGTCGGCAG
>JAQGKJ010000790.1 GCA_028290165.1 Bradyrhizobium sp.
CGCCTGGAATTGGCTGTTTGAAAATTGAAATCGGGAATTGGAGTGCGCGGCAACCGCGATCCGGATCACCTCGCATCCGCTTGCTCGGTGCACCTCTCCCAATCGAAGTCGGATATATCCGACTTCGACAGTTTAAAGGCCCAACTCGGATAGACCCGAGTTGGGTGGGAGAGGGAGCTCACCGCCGTTGCCGGGGCTACGATGCTTCACGACGACGGGAAGCAGCTACTTCGAATAAATCTTCGCGTAGGTATCGCGCAGGATATTCTTCTGCACCTTGCCCATGGCGTTGCGCGGCAGTTCGTCGACGACGATCACGCGTTTCGGCATCTTGAATTTTGCCAGGCGGCCGTTGAGCACCGTGGGTTCATCGACCGCAGCATTCTTGTCGCAGATCACCACCGCAGTGACGCCCTCGCCGAAGTCGGCATGCGGTACGCCGATCACGGCGGACACGATCACGCCCGGCTAGATCGTTTCGCTGCGCGCCAGTTCCTCGACTTCGCCGGCGCTGTAGCCGAGCAGGTCGGTCAGGATCTCGCGCGTATGCTCGCCGAGCCTGGGCGGGGCGGCGTAGGTATCGAGCGGGGTCGCGCTGAGATGCATCGGATTCTTGATGTTTTTGACGACGCCGACGCCGGCACCGGCATGTGGCATCTCGGCGATCATGTCGCGCGACTTCAAGAGGTCGCTCTCGCAGACTTCGCCGACCGTCCTGATCGCGCCGCTGGGAATACCCGCGGCATCCATCAATGGCAGCCATTCATCGCGGGCTCGCTGCTTGATGACGTTCTTGACGATAGGAACCAGGATATCGCGATTGCGGACACGGTCCGCCGCCTTGGCGAAGCGGGGATCGTCGGTCAGTTCAGGCCGCTCGACGGCGCTGCAGAACCGCTTCCACAATTCGTCATTGGCGACGCCGAGGCTGATCCAGCCATCGCTCGCTTCGAAGGTCTCATAGGGCACGATGGTGGCGTGCGCATTGCCACGGCGCTTCGGCGACACGCCGGTGGCGAAATAGATGCTGGCATTGAAGCTGAGCAGCGACGCGACGGCCTCATACATTGAAACCGAAACATGCTGACCGTGCCCGGTCACCTTGGAGGCGTACAGGGCGGCGAGAATGCCCTGCGATCCGTTCAGTCCGGATACCAGATCGGCGATCGAGGTGCCGACCTTATAGGGCGCTCCGTCGGCCGCGCCGGTCAGGTCCTGGATGCCGGCTTCGCCCTGCACAATGACATCGTAACCGGGGCGGTCTTTCTGCAAGCCGGTGTTGCCGAACCCGGAAATCGAGCAATACACCAAGGCCGGGCGGCGAGCGCTTACGGCGGCGTAACCGAAGCCAAGACGGTCCATCGCGCCCGGCCGAAAATTTTCAACCAGGACATCCGAAATGTCGATCAGCCGCCACAGCACCTCGCGGCCGCGCTCGCTTTTCATATCGAGCGTAATGCTTTTTTTGTTGCGGTTGACCGATAGAAAATAGGCCGCTTCGTCGCCTTGATAGGGAGGCGCGAACGCTCTGGTGTCGTCACCCTCGCCCGGCCGCTCGACCTTGATCACCTCGGCGCCGAGATCGCCGAGCTGCATGGTGCAGAACGGCCCCGAAAGCACCCGGGTGAGATCGACAACACGTAATCCTTCAAGCGGGCGCATGCGCTTCTTGCCTCATTTTGCTGCGAAAGAAATTTCGGGAAAACCGGCCGGCTCCCATACCACGCCCTCAACTTGCATTTCAAACCGGCCGGAAAACAGATTGGCGTTTATCGGGGCATTCATGCATCATTCCGGAGGGCGGGTGCGGTCCGAGGATTCAATAGCAAAAACGCCCTTCATAAAGCAACGGAGACAGTTTGCATGTCAAATAACGGGAAACGCGTGGCCTGGGTGACCGGCGGCGGCAGCGGGATCGGCGAGGCCGGGGCGGAGGCACTCGCCGCGGATGGCTGGATCGTCGTGGTTTCGGGACGCCGCAAGGATGCGCTGGACGCGGTGGTGGCAAAGATTACCAAGAGCGGCGGCAGGGCCGAGGCGATCGCGCTCGACGTCAGCAAAGCTGCCGACGTGAACAAGGCTGCGGAGCAAATTTTGGCCAAACACGGCCGCATCGACCTCCTGGTCAACAGCGCCGGCATCAACGTGCCGAAGCGAAGCTGGGCCGACATGGAGCTCGAAGGCTGGGACAAACTGGTCGAGATCAATCTCAACGGCGTGTTGTATTGCATGCGTGCGGTGTTGCCGGCGATGCGAAAGCAGAAGGACGGCTGCATCATCAACGTCGCGTCCTGGGCAGGCCGTCATGTCTCGAAAATGCCGGGCCCCGCCTACACCACGACAAAGCATGCGGTGCTGGCGCTGACCCATTCCTTCAACATGGATGAATGCGTCAACGGCTTGCGCGCCTGCTGCCTGTCGCCCGGCGAGGTGGCGACCCCGATCCTGAAACTGCGGCCGGTGGTGCCGAGCGAAGAGGAACAAGCCCGCATGCTGCAGTCCGAAGACCTCGGCCGCACCATCGCCTTCGTCGCCAGCATGCCGCCGCGGGTCTGCATGAACGAGATTCTGATCAGCCCGACCTGGAACAGGGGATTCATCCAGACGCCGCATAGTCGGGATTAGTGTCTCCGAGACGTCCCCGCGAAAGCGGGGACCCATAACCACCGATGGTAGTAGCCTGCGGGATAGCGGCTCGAGCCCGGATCAACACGAACATCGGTGGTCATGGGTCCCGGCTCGCGCGGAGCCTGTCATCGGGCGCGCATTCGCGCGACCCGTTGGCTTGGCGGGGACGACGATAAAGTGGCCCACACGTTAGCCGCCTCAAAAAGTTTCAAACCCGCAAAAATTTATTCCCTGAAACTGGCCCCAAAACCTCCCGTAGCTCGGGCCAACGGCGACGCGGTCTGATCCTCAAACGAAGCCCCGCGTCGTTGTTGCCCCTTCATCGCCGGCGGACTTCCGCCGGTCACTCAATCATCGGGAGACGATCCATGTCCAAGCGTATTGCATTGTTGTCCGCCGCCGCCCTCAGTGCGCTGATTCTCACCGCAGCCGTCGTTGCGCCCGTCAGCGCGCAAGACAAAATGATGTCCGGCGAGAAGACCGTGATGGTCGGCGGCGCCGCGATGTTCCCCTCCAAGAACATCATCCAGAATGCCGTCAACTCCAAGGACCACACCACCCTGGTCGCGGCGGTGAAGGCCGCCGGGCTGGTCGAAACGCTGGAAGGCAAGGGCCCGTTCACCGTGTTCGCGCCGACCAATGCCGCCTTCGGCAAGCTGCCGGCCGGCACGGTCGACACCCTGGTGAAGCCCGACAACAAGGCGACCCTGACCAAAATCCTGACCTATCATGTGGTTCCGGGCCGGCTCGATGCCTCCGATCTGACCGACGGCAAAAAGCTCAAAACCGCTGAGGGCGAAGAGCTGACGGTGAAGCAGGCTGACGGCAAGGTGATGATCGGCGACGCCAAGGGCGGCTGGTCGACCGTCACGATCTCCAACGTCCATCAGTCGAACGGTGTGATCCATGTGGTCGACACCGTGCTGATGCCGGCGTCCTGACACCACGCGCGGGCGGCGAGCCGGGCAGCCCGGCTCGCATTTTTGTGACCGCGATGCCCGCAAGGCATCGATCTTAAAGTTGCGATGGCAGTAACGAAGCAGAGGTTCCTGGCGTATAATCGACGTACCGACTTTTCTAGCGATGGAACGGACATGTCCAGCCTAGCAGCCAGCGACGAGCATAGTGTGCCCACCACGGCCAAAATCATTCAGCCGGCGTGGGTGCGGACCGTGCACTGGATCAACGCCTTCGCGATGATCCTGATGATCATGTCGGGATGGCAGATCTATAACGCCTCGCCGCTGTTCGGCTTCAGTTTCTCGAGGTCGATTACGCTGGGCGGCTGGCTCGGCGGCGCGCTCCTCTGGCATTTCGCGGCGATGTGGCTGCTGATGGTCAACGGCCTCGTCTATCTCACGCTCGGCTTTGCCACCGGCCGCTTCCGCAAAAAACTGCTGCCGATCACCCCTGGCGGCGTGATTTCGGACGCCAGGGCGGCGCTGACCGGCAAACTGTCGCACGAGGATCTCTCCCGATATAATTACGTGCAGAAGCTGCTTTATGCCGGCATCATCGTGGTCGGCGTCCTCATCGTGCTGTCGGGAATTTCGATCTGGAAGCCGGTGCAGTTCCAATATCTGACGGCATTGTTCGGCGGCTATGATGTGGCGCGTTACGTCCACTTCTTTTGCATGTCGGCGATTTGCGCATTCCTGATCGTGCACGTCGCGCTGGCGGTGCTGGTGCCGAAAAGCCTGCGCGCCATGATCATCGGGCGCTAGTCATTCTTTGGGAGGAACACGATGGGCCGACTTCGCTCGCTTCTGATCCCCGGCGTCGACAAGCAGCTCCTGGTCCGGGACGCGGTCAAGGCAATGCCGGATCTCGCGCGCCGCCGTTTCATCGCTAGCGGCGCCAGTTTCGGCGCGCTGACGCTGTTGACCGGCTGCGACGTCTCCGACAGTTTTTCGGCCGAAGAGATGCTCAAAAAGGTCTCGAAATTCAATGACGGCGTGCAGGCCTTGATCTTCAACCCCGATGCGCTGGCACCGACGTTTCCGGAAAGCGCGATCACAAAGCCGTTCCCGTTCAACGCCTATTACGATCTTGACGATGCGCCCACCATCAACGGCAAGGACTGGAAGTTCGAGGTGCGCGGGCTCGTCGACAACAAGAGATTTTGGACGCTGGAGGAACTCTACAAGCTGCCGCAGGTCAAGCAGGTCACCCGCCATATCTGCGTCGAGGGCTGGAGCGCGATCGGAAGCTGGACCGGCACGCCGCTGCGCGATTTCCTGAAGCTGGTCGGCGCCGACACCCGGGCGAAATATTGCTGGTTCCAGTGCGCCGACAGCGAGGGTTACAACTCACCGCTCGACATGCGCACCGCGCTGCACCCACAGACCCAGATGACGTTCAAATTCGGCGACGAAATCCTCCCCAGAGCCTACGGCTATCCGATGAAGATCAGAGTGCCGACCAAACTCGGGTTCAAGAATCCGAAATACGTCATCTCGATGGAAGTCACTAACGACTACAAGGGCGGCTACTGGGAAGACCAGGGCTACAATTCGTTCAGCGGCAGCTGAGCAAGCTGACGCGCGCGCCACGGTTTCGCAACGAAGCGCCCTCCTTCAGGGCATCGCGGCCAGAAGCTGCACCGTCGCGTCGTGAACGCGACGAGCCACGGCTTCTGGACCTTCCAGGGCCGTCCGGCGCTGCATCGGTATTTCGAGCGTAATCTGGGTGTGGTCCGGCATTCGCGCCAGAATGGCGGCGATATCGATACCGCCCTCGCCGGGCGGCAGCCGCTCCGCGCGCGCCGTATGCAGAAGTCCCTCAACCGTCGTCGGTTTCTCCGAAGGTGCATCGCAGACATGAACCATAGGGAGCCACGCGGCCGGGATCGCCTCGAGTTCGCTTAGCGAACTGCCCGATCGATCAAAATGCAGCGTATCCACGAGAATGCCGACATTCGGGCACGAGGCCGCAGCGACAATCTTCGCAACGGTCGCGAGGTCAGGCACCGTGGTCCAGGGAAAAAATTCCAGCAGTGCTGACAATCCATAGCGTTCCGCGAGGTTTGCGATGGCGCCCAGCCGGTCCGACAGCCGCGCATGGTCGCTATCGTAGGGCGCCGTCAGGATGTGGCGTGCGCCGAGCTCGGCGCCGGTGGCAATAAATGGCTCCAGCGTCGCTACATCCGTCTCCGGCGTGATCTGGACGAGCTCGATGTCGGAGAGCCGGAGGCCTGTGTCCGCCAGCGCTGCCTTCGTTTCGCGCATCATGACCGCGTCGTTCATGAGGGGATAGCCGGGACTGTCTTTGTTCACTGCGATCAGCCGCAGGCCGACCGCCCGATAGCCGGTTCGCGCCGCCACGCGCACCATCTCCGGCGGCGGGAGCGACAACACCGTGAGGTGCGAAAGCGACAAGTCAGAACGCACAGCGATATCCTTTTCGAGGCAACGGCATCCGTCATTGCAGGCAGACCCGGGGTCAGTCACGCGGAATGGTCAGCGGCCGCGATTCCCGCGTCTGCGCGGCCAATCGAACCGCCGCATTCGGCGCACCAAATCCCTCATAATTGCGGCGCTGGACGATCTCGAAGAAGAACCGCTCGTCGAAAATATGGGTGTAGGCCTGGAAGAATTCGCCGTCGCCTTCGCGATCGTACAGGATCTGGTTGTCGCGAAGCGCCGCCATCGTCACCGCATCGAGATCGTATTTGGCTTCGATATCGTCGTAGTAATTATCGGGAATTTTCAGGAAATCCGCACCCCGCGCGCGCATGTCCTTTATCGTCGCGAAAATATCGGCGCACGAAAACGCGATGTGCTGGACGCCCGAGCCGAAGAATTCGTGGATGAAGCGGGACGCCAGCGTCCGGGTGGCCGACGAACCGTTGAGGATCACACGCAGGCCATGACTGCCGTTGATCAGCGCCTGGCTCTGCACCAACCCCACCGGATCGGCAATCTCCATCTGCGGCAGACGCTGCAGGTCGAGGATTCCAGTGTAGAACAGTAACCAGGACAGCATCTCGTCGTAAGGCATCGACTGCGAGATGTGATCGACCGCGTCAAGACGGTCCCTGGCCGGATCACTGCGCAGCGCTTCGAAGTCGGTATCCCAGTTCTTGCCGGCCTGTTCCAGAAAATAGAGCAGGCTGCCGCCGACGCCGCGGATCGCGGGAATCTCCAGTTCGCCCGGCCCGACCGGAGAATAGAAGGTACGCGCCATCAGCGCCTCCGCGCGCGTCATGGTCTTGCCGGCGTCATCGACATCGATCGCGATGGCGCAGACGCCGGGACCGTGCATGATGTAGTGCGAGTGGGCAAAACCATCCGGCTCGCAGTTGATGACGAGCTCGATATTGCCTTGCGACCAGCGCTCGACGTCCTTGCTGCGATGGGAACCGGTCCTGCGAAAACCGAGCTGGCGGAACAGCGCGGCCAGATCCCTGGCCTTGGCCTCACTGATGGCGAACTCGATGAATCCGACGCCGCGGCTGCGCGCCTTCGGTTGCAGCCTGGCGGTTGATGGGGTGGACGAGCTCTCCGCAAGCCGATCCTCGAGCAGAATGAGCGAACGCAGCCCGTCAGTCGCGGTGCGGACCGGGGAGCCGGCGCGAAACTGATCGTTGAAAATCTCCAGCGACAGCGGGCCTGAATACCCGGTCGTCCGCACCGCCTCCATGAAATCGGCCACCGGCAGATCACCTTGCCCGGGGAAACAGCGGAAATGCCGGCTCCAGGACAGCACGTCGAGACCGAGTTTCGGCGCGTCGGCCAGCTGAACGAGAAAGATCTTGTCGGCCGGGATGGACCGGATCGCGTTGGTCGGAAATGCCGGCGCCAGCGCATGAAAGCTGTCCAAAATGATGCCGATCGATGGGTGGTCGGCGCGCCGCACGATTTCCCAGGCATCGCGATAGTCGTTGACATGGCGTCCCCAGGCCAGCGCCTCGAAGCCGACGCGCAGGCCGCGCGAAGCGGCAAGTTCGCCAAGCGCTCGGAAATCGGCCGCCGCGCGGTCGATGCCGCCGAGCGAAACCGGAGAGATATTGCTGCAGACCAGCAGCAGGTCGGTCCCCAATTCCTGCATCAGGTCGAACTTGCGTTCGGCTCTGGCAAAATTGCGCGCGCGCTGCGGCTCGGGCATGCCCTCGAAATCGCGAAACGGCTGGAACGCGCAGATTGCGAGATTAAGATCGCGGCAGAGTTGCCCGACATCGCCGGGACTGCCGCTAAACGACAACAGGTCGTTCTCGAAGATCTCCACGGCGTCAAAGCCTGCGCTGGCTGCGGCGCGCAGCTTCTCGTCGAGCGAGCCGCTGAGCGAGACAGTGGCTATCGAACGCGTGCTCATGCGGCGCTCTCCGCCATGACGCCGCCCAGGAACAATTGCCCGATGCGGGGGTCGTTGAGCACCCGCTCCGCTTTATCGACTAGGCGGGTGCGGCCGAGTTCGAGCACGATGCCGAAGTCGGAGATTTCCAGCGCCGAGCGCGCGTTCTGCTCGATCATCAGGATCGACACGCCGCGGTCGCGCAATTCCTTCAGGATGTTGAAGGTCTGCTGCACCATCAAGGGCGAAAGGCCGATCGACGGTTCGTCGATCAGCACCAGTTGCGGATTGAGCAGCAACCCGCGGACGATCTCGAGCTGCTTCTGCTCGCCGCCCGACAGCGTGGACGCCTGCTGCGTTGCCTTCTTGCGCAGCACCGGAAACTTGTCGAGGGCCGCTTCAATTCGATCAGGCAGATCGGTGATGTCACGCCCGGCCGCCGATGCGCCGAGTTCGATGTTGTGGCGCACCGACAGTTCGGGGAAAATGTTGCGGCCCTGCGGCACGTAGCAAATCCCCGCGGTCAGCAATGCGCGGGGGCTCAAGCCGGTGACGTCGCGCCCCCTAAAGACGACCTTGCCTTCGCGCAGCCTCAAGAGACCAAAAATCGCCTTGAACACGGTGGATTTGCCGGCGCCGTTCGGCCCGATCACGGTGGTGATCGATCCCGCCGGCACCGAAAAACTGGTGCCGTTGAGGATCGTCATCTTGCCGTAGCCGCCGACGAGGTTTTTGACATCCAGAATGATATCGCTCATAGGCGTGTCCTCAATGGCCGAGATAGGCTTCGATGACGGCGGGATCGGCGCGCACTTCGTCAGGTCTGCCCATCGCGAGTACTTTTCCCTCCGCCATCACCATGACGC
>JAQGKJ010000804.1 GCA_028290165.1 Bradyrhizobium sp.
ACACGGTTGTGTACAGCATCATCGCCAGCGAATGGCCGACAGTGAAGGCGCATTTGAACTATCAGTTGAACGAGAAGGCGCGGTAGCGTACCGCCGGAAATCGAAGCGATGGATACATTCGATTATGTGATCGTGGGTGCGGGCTCCGCCGGGTGCGTGCTTGCCAGCCGGCTGAGCGAAGACGCGACCACGAGCGTCTGCGTGCTGGAAGCGGGGCCGAAGGACTGGCATCCCTACATCCATCTGCCGGCGGGTTTCATAAAAACCTTTCACATGCGGAGCATCAACTGGGCTTATCAGCAGGAGCCGGGTCCGTGGACCGGGGGCCGGCGCATTTATGCGCCGCGCGGCAAGACGCTCGGCGGCTCGTCTTCGATCAACGGTCACATCTACAACCGCGGCCAGCGCCAGGATTTCGACACCTGGGCGCAACTCGGCAATCGCGGCTGGGGCTATCCGGATGTGCTGCCCTATTTCAAGCGGCTGGAGCGGCGCATCGGCGAGGGCGAGGACACTTTTCGCGGGCGCGACGGCAACCTCACTGTCACCACCATGGACTGGAAGGATCCGCTCTGCGAAGCCTTCATGGCGGGTGCGATCAGCCTCGGCATTCCGCGCAACCCCGATTACAACGGCGCGATCCAGGAGGGCGTTTCCTACGCCCAGCGCACCATCAAGAACGGCCTGCGCGTCAGTGCTGCGACCGCCTTCCTGCATCCGGCGATGAAACGGCCGAACGTCCATGTGCGCACGCATGCGCATGCGACCAACATCATATTCGAGGGCAAGCGCGCGGTCGGCGTGCGCTACGTCAAGGGCGGCAAGGATGGCGCGCCGTTTGAAGTGCGCGCAGCCAAGGAAGTGATACTCGCCGGCGGCACCTACAACTCGCCGCAGCTGCTGCAATTGTCCGGTGTCGGATCGCCTGATCTGCTGGCTTCGCTCGGCATCGAGGTGCGCCACGCGCTGCCGGGCGTCGGCGAGGGATTGCAGGACCACTACGCGCCGCGTTCGGTCGCCCGCGTCAAGAACATCAAGACCATCAACGAACGCCGGCGCGGCCTCAGCCTGGTGGGGGAGGCGATCAAATGGGCGACGACGCGGCGCGGGCTGCTGTCGCTGTCGCCGACCATGGTCTATTGCTTCTGGCACTCCGGCGAGACCACCGAGAGCTCCGATCTGCAGCTGACGTTCACGCCCGCAAGCTACAAGGAGGGCGTGCAGGGCCAGCTCGAAGACCAGCCCGGCATGACGGTCGCCTCCTGGCAGCAGCGGCCGGAGAGCCGCGGCTATGTCCGCGCCCGCTCGGCCGATCCTTTTCAGCCGCCGATCATTCAAACCAATTATCTGGTTCATGAACTCGACCGCCGCGTCATCGTTGCCGGCATGAAGCTGGCGCGGCGGCTCTTGGCATCAGCGCCGCTCGCACCCTATTACGCGTACGAGGATTTCCCCGGGCCCGGTGTGCAGACCGACGATGAATTTTTGGCAGCGGCAACCCAGCGCGGCACCACGACGTTCCACCCGGGCTGCACCTGCCGCATGGGACCGGCCGACGCCACCTGGGCCGTGGTCGACGATCAGCTGCGCGTGCACGGGCTGCAGGGCTTGCGCGTCGTCGATGCCTCCATCATGCCGCGGATGATTTCGGCCAATCTCAATGCGTCGACCCTGATGATCGCCGACAAGGCGTCGGACCTGATCCGCGGCCGCGGCGCCGCGGCATAGCAGCATCGTGACAGTGCACCCCGAATGAGGACCCGTTCATGCTTTATGAATTCGCAACCCTCTCCTTCCATCCCCTGAATGCCCGCAAGGCGACGGCTGGTGCCGAGGCCTACGTGACCGCGACGGAGGCCAAGGGCCAGCTCCTTGGTTGCTGGACCACGGATATCGGCGCACTTGGCCGCATGTTCGTGCTGCGCGGATTCGCCGATGCCACGGAATTGGCGGCCGAGCGAAAGCGGGCGCTGTTCAGCGCAAATCCGTTCGGAGCCGCGGAGGTGTTGACTGGCCTGGAGATGGACAGCTATGCGCCGTTCCCATTTCTGCCGCCGGTGGTGCCGGGAAAGTACGGCAAGGTCTACGAATTCCGGACCTATCACTTAAAACCCGGCGGCTTGCCGCCGACGATCGCGGCCTGGGAGGCCGCGCTGCCCGAGCGCAACAAACTCTCGCCGCTCATCATCAACATGTACGCGCTGGACGGGGCGCCGCGCATCACCCACATCTGGCCCTATGCCAGCCTCGACGCGCGGGCGGCGATCCGAACCGACTCGGTCGCGCAGGGAATCTGGCCGCCGAAGAATGCGCCGGAGCAGTTCTTCGAGGCGACCTCGATGATCGGCATGCCTACCGCGGCATCACCGCTGGCATGATGAACACGTCGCTTCCGATCCGCGGTCGTGGCACGTTTGCAAAATGCCGACAGGCTGACAATATGTCCGGTCATCGGCGTAGACCGGAAGTTACCGTCAGGCGGCCAGAACGGCGCGATTGACCCCAATGTATGGTCCGGCCGTGCGTTGCAAGTGGTTTCGCCGAACTGGCGGTGAGCGGTCTTGCATCAATGTATCCGGCCTTTGATTGGAGCATTTGCTCCGGGCCATCATGGATATCAGCGCGCGTGCGT
>JAQGKJ010000842.1 GCA_028290165.1 Bradyrhizobium sp.
CGAGATAGACCCGGTCGGGCATGGAGTACAATAATACCGTGAAAGCGCTGAGATCCGGACGCGCGCGTTAACTGCAAAATCAATCCGCGGCGTCCAACCTTATGGCAATTGGCGATGATGCCGTCTCCTCGCAATCGCAAAGGCTAAAGTATCGAACGCATTGCGTGATGTTGAAAACCCTTGCTTTTTGCCCCTCGCCTCATGCTAGAACGCGGCCTCCAGTTCACCGAGCGCCGTTCGCTTAAGCCCAACGACGCCTGATCAGCCCCTTATCTCATGCGAGGTTTTGTCTGCGGAAGCGCCGGATAAAGCCAGCACAAAGTCGGTTGATTTCGCCAAGGACCATCAATGCCTGAAGTCATTTTCACCGGCCCCGCGGGCCGCCTCGAAGGCCGTTATCATCCGGCGAAGCAGAAGAACGCGCCGATTGCGATGGTGCTGCATCCGCATCCGCAGTTTCACGGCACGATGAACCACCAGATCATCTACCAGTGCTATTACGCCTTCGCGCATCGCGGATTTTCCGTGCTGCGTTTCAATTTCCGCGGCGTCGGCCGCAGCCAGGGATCGTTCGATCACGGCACCGGCGAACTTTCCGATGCCGCCTCCGCGCTCGACTGGGCGCAGACCATCAATCCGGAAGCGCGCGCCTGCTGGGTCGCGGGCTTTTCGTTCGGCGCCTGGATCGGCATGCAGCTGTTGATGCGAAGGCCGGAGGTCGAAGGCTTTATCTCGATCGCACCGCCCGCCAATCTCTACGATTTCTCGTTCCTCGCGCCATGCCCCTCCTCAGGGCTTATCGTGCATGGCGAGAAGGATGCCGTGGTGCCGCCGAAAGACGTCAACACGCTGGTGGAGAAACTGAAAACCCAGAAGGGCATCGTGATCGACCAGCAGGTCATCCCCGGCGCCAACCATTTCTTCGACGGCAAGCTGGAGCCGCTGATGCAGACGGTGACCGGCTATCTCGACATGCGGCTCGCCAACGTTCGCTAGGCGCAGGATCTGCCATGAGTTCGTTCGTGGCTCTGCTCCGCGCGGTCAATGTCGGCGGCACCGGCAAACTGCCGATGGGCGATCTCAAGACCATCTGCGAGGAACTCGGCTTCGGAGCCGTCCGCACCTACATCGCAAGCGGCAATGTCGTCTTCACCAGCCGCAAGTCCGAAGCCGCAATCAAGGCGGCGCTTGAAAAGCGACTTGAAGCCTATGCCCGCAAGCCGGTCGGCGTGCTGGTGCGCACTGCCGCCGAGATGGCGCAGGTATTTCACGACAATCCATTTCCGAAGCTGGCGCCCAATCGCACCATGGCGGTGTTCCTCGACCGCGCGCCTTCAGCAGATACGCTCGGCGGCATTCGCGGCCAGCGGGACGAACAAATTCGGTTGGGACGCCGCGAGATCTACGTCCATTACGGCGAGGGCATCGCCAAGTCGAAGCTGGTCATCGCCGCCGCCAAGACGGGAACCGCACGCAACATGAATACCGTTGCGATGCTCGCGCGGATGGCGGCCGAGTCGTGATACCGGGTCACGGCCGCGCGATCACCCCGCCGGTCATCGGGATCGGGACGCCCGTCGTGGCGGGATAGCTCAGCGGCAGGCCCTTCAGGCCGCGCGCGGCCAAAAACCCAAATGCCTGCGCCTCGATGGCGTCGGCCGACCAGCCGAGCGCTTCGGCGGCCTCCACTGTCGCTGGCTCAAGCCGCTCGCGCAGCATCCGCAGCATCGTGAGATTGCGGGCGCCGCCGCCGGCAACGATCCAGCTCTTCGGCTCCTTCGGCAACAGCGGAACGATCCGCGCGATCGCTTCTGCTGTAAGGGCCGTCAGCGTCGCAGCACCATCGGCCGGCGACATCTCGCGCAATTTGAGCGAAGCAAAATCATTGCGGTCCAGTGATTTCGGAGGCGGCAGCGCAAAGAACGGATGCTGCAGCGCGTGCACAACCCAAGCCACGTCGACTACGCCCTGTGCTGCCGTGCGGCCCTCGCAATCGAACGGCTGGCTCATGGTGCGGAGCATGTGATCGTCGAGCAGCGCGTTGCCGGGCCCGGTATCGCAGGCGATCAGCGTATCTGCGCCGTCGATGTAGGTGATATTGGAGACGCCGCCGATATTGAGGACGACCATCGGGCCTTCGCGCTCCAGCGATTGCGCCAGCGCGCGGTGATAAACCGGCACGAACGGCGCGCCCTGTCCGCCGGCTGCGACGTCGGCGGCGCGGAAATCATGCATGACCGGGATATGGATGGCCCTGGCGAGCGCCGCGGCGTCGCCGATCTGCACCGTCATTTTTTGCGCCGGCCGGTGCAGCACGGTCTGGCCGTGAAAGCCGACGATATCGATGTCTTCGCAGGTGATGTGGTTCTGCGCGGTAAAGGCGGCAACCGCCTCGGCATGGGCGATCGTGACGGCGCGCTCGGCCTCGCGCAGGATGCCCGGCCGCGCGTCGCGCTGCGGCAGGTTGACGGCTTCGGTCAAGGCCTGGCGCAACAGGCCACGCTCATGGTCGGTGTAGGGCCGGTAGCCGGACGGACCGAACGATTTGACCCGTTTACCGTCGGTTTCGATCAAAGCGACATCGACCCCGTCGAGCGAGGTACCGCTCATCAGACCGATCGCCGTCAGCATCATCGTCGCAGTGCCCTCGCCAGCCGCCTTGCCCTCTACGCCCAGCTTGTATCAAACAAGCACATCTTATAATGCCACAGCGCGCCCGCCCGCGGCAGCCCAAACCGCTATGGTTCCGCGCCTCGTCAGAAATAATGTGAATGATGATCAGAGTCGCACGGAAATGACAGCTTTTAAATATGATTTTCTCAATGTGCTGCAGAGCCGCGTCTTTATTCACCAGATTTCCGACCCGGACTCGCTGGATGCGCTGGCGGCGAGGCGCGAGCTGGTCGGCTACATCGGCTTCGACTGCACCGCGCCTTCGCTCCATGTCGGCTCCATGGTGCAGATCATGTGCCTGTACTGGCTCCAGCAGACCGGCAACAAGCCGATCGCGCTGATGGGCGGCGGCACCACCCGCGTCGGCGACCCCTCGGGCAAGGACGAGACGCGCAAGATCCTGTCGATCGAGGACATCGAGCGCAACAAGGATGGCATCAAGCAGGTGTTCTCGCGCTTTCTGAAATTCGGCGAAGGCACGAGCGATGCCATCATGCCCGACAATGCCGAATGGCTCACAAAACTTAACTGGATCGAGATGCTGCGCGATATCGGCCGGCATTTCTCGGTCAACCGCATGCTGGCGATGGATTCGGTCAAGCTCAGGCTGGAGCGCGACCAGGAG
>JAQGKJ010000002.1 GCA_028290165.1 Bradyrhizobium sp.
CCGTCGGTCGGGACCACGTCGGTATGCCCGGACAGGATATAGCCCGGCGTCGCGGCGGGCCCGATGGTCGCCCAGACACTCGTCTTGGCCCCGGTGGCGTCGGGGATGCGCTCATGGGCGATGCCGAGGCGGTCGAGATAGCTCTCGATCCAGGCGATCACCAGGGCGATCTGCACCAACAGAAGCCCGATCATCAGCCAGATCACGCCCGGCAGGCCGTAGTTTGCCATCAGGGCGCCGACCGCGAACGGCGACGCCACCGTCGCGCCCCGCCCGAAGGTGTTGCAGATGCCGTTGGCGCGCAGCCTGATCTCGGTCGGGAACAGTTCCGGCGTGTAGACCCCGAACAGGATCGCGGTCTGCACATAGATCGCGACGATCAGCACGAAGCCGACGGAGAGCACGATCGCCGGATCGGACGCCGCGTCGAAGCGGGCATAGATGTAGCCAGAGATAATGGTGACGATCGACGCGCCGATGATGCTCCAGCGCCGTCCGATCGCGTCCGACAGATAAGCGCCGACCGCGCAGCCGACCAGGGAAGCGACCGACAGCACCAGCGTATAGGCGAGCGAACTCGCGATCGTCAGCCCCTGGCGCAGGAAGAACTGCGGCAGGAAGATCACGAAGCCGAAGATCAAGGGATTGATCGTGATCAGCACCCAGCAGCCGACGAGCAGGCGTTGCAGCAGCGGCGGCTTCAGCATGTCGGAGGCGGCGACCTGTGCGACGGGCGCCGGCACCACCACCGGGGGCAGCGTCCCGCCGCCCGCGGATTCCTTTTCGATTGCTCGCATCAGGGATTCGGCTTCATCGGTGCGGCCCTGCGATTCAAGCCAGCGCGGCGATTCCGGAAGGTTCTTGCGCAGGTACCAGACGATCAGCGAGCCGACGCCGGCGATGGCGAACATCGGCCGCCATCCGAATTCCGGGATGATGAGATAGCCGAGCAGGGCGGTCACCGGAAAACCCGCCACCACCAGGAACGCCATCATTGACAGCCAGCGCCCGCGCGTCTTCGGCGGAACGAATTCGGTCAGCGTGGAATAGCCGACCACGATTTCGGCACCTAAACCGAGGCCCTGCACGAAGCGGCAGGCGATCAACTGGTTCATGTCCTGCGCGAGGGAAGCCGCCAGCGCGGCCAGCCCGAAGATCAAGAGATTGATCTGATAGGTGAAGCGGCGTCCGAACTTGTCGCCGACAAATCCGGTTATCAGCGCCCCCAGCGTCATGCCGACAAAAGTCAGCGAAATGAATTGCAGGTTTTGCGGTGCGGTCGAGAATTTGGTCTGGATCGCGGACGCCAGCACGCCGCCGGCGATATAGAGATCGTAGCCGTCGAAAAACATGCCGGCGCCGACCAGCCAGAAGATCCGGTAATGAAACGATGAGATCGGCAGCCGGTCCAGACGTGCGCCGGCGTTTACTGCGTGAGCCATGTGAAGTTTCTCCCCTTTGTCGCCTTGTTGGCTAGTTCGGCTACCGGTCTTCTCTGGACGCGGCATCGCCGTCGGTCGTTTTTTAGTTCAATCGCCGCTGCGCCGCCGTGTCGCGGTACCAGTCGAACGGCTGGTCGTGTGTCGCGACCATCACGCTCTTGGTATTGAAATGGTCGTCAAAGCTCTCGCTGCCGAACTCGCGCCCGATGCCTGAATCATCGACCCCGCCCCAGGGCGAGGCCGGGTCGAGGCGGTGATGATCGTTGATCCAGACGATGCCGGCCTTGACCGCGGAGGCCACGCGATGGGCGCGGCCGATGTCGCGGGTGCGGATCGCAGCCGCGAGCCCAAACGGCGAATCGTTCGCCAGCCGCAGCGCATCCGCCTCGTCCTTGAACGGCGTCACCGAGGTGAAGGGCCCGAACACTTCTTCCTGGAAAATCCGCATGTCGGACTTCACGTCCGCGAACACCGTCGGCTCGACGAAATAGCCGTTGTCGTGGCCGGGCACTTTTGCCGCGGCGCCGCCGGTCACCAGCCGCGCGCCATCGTCGCGGCCATATTGACAATAGGACAGCACGCGGTCGCGCTGCCGTGCCGAGATTACGGGGCCAAGTTGGGTTGCGGGGTCGAAGGGATCGCCGAGCCGGATGCTTTTTGTCTTTGCCTTCAGCTTCTCGACGAACTCGTCGTAGATCGAGGCCTGCACGAGATGGCGCGAGGCGCAGACGCAGGTCTGGCCCGCGCCGATGAAGGCACCGAAGGCTGCATAGTTGACGGCCTGGTCGACATCGAAATCGCCGAACACCATCACCGGCGTCTTGCCGCCGAGCTCCAGCGTCTGGTGCGCGAACACTTTTGCCGCCGCGCCGCCGGCGATGCGGCCGGCTTCGGTGCCGCCGGTCAGCACCAGCTTGTCGATATCAGGATGCTCGGCCAGCGTCCGGCCGGTGGTTTGGCCAAGGCCGAGCACGACATTGAACACGCCGGGCGGCAGTCCCGCCTCGGTAAAAATCTGCGCCAGCTTGAGCGTCGTCAGCGGGGTATATTCCGACGGCTTTACGACGGTGACGCACCCGCTCGCCAGCACCGCGGCCAGCGACTTGCACAGGATCATCAAGGGGTGGTTGAACGGCGTGCAGTTGGCGACGACGCCGATCGGCGTGCGCAGCGTGTAGTTCAGGTATGAGCCCTCGACCGGGATCACCGCGTCGCGGCGCGCCAGCGCCAATCCTGCAAAATACCGGAAAAAGTCCGGCAGCCGCGACAGCTGCGCGCGGGTCTCGTTGAGC
>JAQGKJ010000069.1 GCA_028290165.1 Bradyrhizobium sp.
CGATGATCACTTGCGCCACCGCGTCGGTGACGCCCCAGGCATTGGCGATCAGCGCGACGCCATAACCGCCGGCCGCGAAGAACAGGCCCTGGCCGAACGACACATTGCCGGTGCGCGCCAATACCACGATGCCCAGCGCGATCAGGGCATTGGAGGCGGCGATGGTCGCAAGCGACAGCGTCCATGTCGGCAGCACGCGGCCGAACAGTGCTGCTGCCGCCACCAGCAGGATCATGACGAGCGGGTGAAGGCCTTGCTTCATCAGATCCGCCGTGCTGTTTCGCGCTTGAACAGGCCCTCGGGGCGAAACATCAGCACCGCGGCCATGATCAGGTAGATCATGAACAGCTCGGCCTGCGGCATCAGGTGCACGGAAGCCGCGCGCGCGAGCCCGACCAGAAGCGCGCCGATCGCCGCGCCCTCGACGCTGCCCAGGCCACCGATCACCACGATGGCGAAACTCAGGATGATGACATCCGAGCTGAGGCCCGGCTGCATCGAGATTTTCGGCGCGGTCAGCGCGCCGCCCAACGCCGCAAGCAGCACGCCGAAGGCGAACGCGAGCGCGTAGACCCGGTTCACCCTGACCCCCATGCTGACGCTCATCTCCTCGTTATGGATCACGGCCAGCACGATCTTGCCGGTGACGGTGCGGTTGAGGCCGAACCAGACCGCAAAACCGATCGCGGCGGAAATCGGTATCAGCACCAGATCGTAACCGACGTAATAGAGACCGGCGAGTTCGACATTGCCGAACAATTCGTAAGGCTGCGTCGCATAGATCGGATTCACGCCCCAGATCAGCTTGGTGATGTCCTCGAGAATGAGAAACACCGCATAGGTCACCAGCAGCAACACCACTTCGTCGCGGCCGTAAAACATCTTCAACAGGCCGCGTTCGAGCAGAAGCCCGACCGCGGACGCGATCACGGCAACCGATACCAGCATCGCGACAAAGCCGACGCTAGGTGGAAGGTTTTGCGCCGCGACCATCGTCACCGCGGTCGCGGCGATATAGGCGCCGAGCGCGTAGAAACTGCCATGGGCGATGTTGAGGATCTTGAGAACGCCGAATACCAGCGTCAGCCCCAGGGCAACGATGAACAGCCAGGACGCCTGAATCAGTCCATCGAGAACGATCGTCAGAAAAAAGTTCATGGCGCTGGCTTCATGCCGATCGTTGCGTCGCGAGGCGGGCAGGGCGGCAGCGGCGCGAGCATTGTCACCCACGCCGCTTCACCCTTTCAGTTACGCTTGCTCAGTTGCATTTGGCGCCTTGCATGCCGCCCTTGATCCAGTCCAGCGCCTTGACGCCCGCGGGCGGATTGACGCATTCCGCGGCAAAGTACTGGATGTCGACCAGATCAACCCGCCTGGCGTCGGGATTATATTTGGTGCGGGAAAAAGCGATTGGCTGGATCGCCTGATGGCCGTCGGCGAGCTTCATCTGGATAAGGCCACCGGGCGATTGCCATTCAAGGCCGGTCATGGCCGCCACCAGTTCATCAGTCGAAGGCTTCTTGCCCCCATTCTTGGCCATGGCCTTCTCGACCGCAGCCTTCAGGCCGAGGATCGACTGCGCGATGCGATAGGCCGCCTGCACCGGATAGACGCCATTGACCGCTTCGTACCCCTTGAAGAACCAGTCGTTGATCGGCGATTTCTGCGACATCAGGCCGTAGGCGCCGCGCGCGCCGATGATGGTGCCGTCGGGCATCTTGTCGCCGAGCGGCGGCAGCACGTGATCGGCGGCGCTGAACACCAGCTGGCTCTTTTTCTGCAGACCGCGAGGTGCTGCCTGCAGGATGAAGGCCTGCAGATCGCCGCCCCACAGGCTCGAATAGACCACGTCGGAGCCGGCGCCGACCAGTGCGGAGATTTCGGTGCCGTACTGGCCCGCGCCGAATTTCGGCAGCAGGTCGGTCTCGAGCTTGGCGTTGGGATAGAGTTGTCCGGCCGCCGCGACGAAGTCGGCCCTGGAGTCCTGGCCCCAGGCATAGTCCTGGTTGATCGCCGACAGCGTATCCATTTTGACGTTCTTCGCCTTCATGTACCTGATGAGGCCGACATTATCCATCGTGGCATGCGCGGCGGTGCGGAACACGTAGTTGTATTTCGCCTCCTCGAAGATGCGTGGCGTGCCGCAATCCATCAATACCAGCATCTTCTTCAGTTCTTCCGCGATCGGCGCCACCGCGAGGCAGTCGCCGGAGCCGATATAGCCGAGCACGACATCGACATTGTCGCGCTGGTAGAGGTTGCGCAGTTCCTGCACCTGCTTGGTGGCGCCGCCGTTCTCGTCGATGATGACGGGCTCGATCTTCATGCCGCCGAATCCGACCTTGTCGTAGGGTGCGGGCGCCGCAGCCTTGTTCAGCTGGTCGATGACGAATTGTCCGCCATTGCGGGCCGGGACGCCAAAGCTGTCCGCGGCGGGCCCGGACAGGAACGTCACGACGCCGAGCTTGAAAGTCTCTTGCGCGGACGCGGGCGCCGCGAGCGTCAGCGTGGCCGCGGTGACGCCAGATAACAGCGCGACGATGCGGTATTTCTTGCAGCAATAATCCATGATGTCCTCCCCAGGATTGCCGGCGCTAAGGCCTTAGGCGATTGGTGCGCGCCGGTTGCTCCGGCGTCGGCGGTATTAG
>JAQGKJ010000083.1 GCA_028290165.1 Bradyrhizobium sp.
CGCAGCAAGCAGCGCTGGGCGCGCGAGGGCAAATTCCTGACCGGAAAAACCTCTCGACCCGAGGAGCAACGCCTGCCGCCGGGACAGCATCTGACCAGGGACTGGCCTGTCCTCGACCTCGGCCTGACGCCGCAGATTCCGCGTGAGCGCTGGCGGCTCGATGTCTATGGCGCGGTCGAGCACCCCATCTTCTGGAATTTTTCCCAGTTCACGGCACAGCCACAAACGAAATTCACCTCCGACGTCCATTGCGTCACGACATGGTCGCGCTACGACAATCAATGGAAGGGGTTGGCGACCCGCGATCTCTTGATGGCCTGCCAGCCGCGCGACGAAGCCCGCTTCGTGGTGCTGCATTCCCACGACGGCTACACCACGAACCTTGCGCTGGAGGATTTTGCGGCCGAGGACGCCCTGCTCGCGCACTCCTGGTCCGGCGCGCCGCTGGCGCCCGAACATGGCGGCCCGGTGCGGCTGGTGGTGCCGCATCTTTATTTCTGGAAAAGCGCAAAATGGCTGCAGAGCATCGAATTTCTCGCAGCCGATGCGCCCGGCTACTGGGAGGTCCGCGGTTACCACAACCGCGGCGATCCGTGGGCCGAGCAGCGCTACTCCGGCGATTGAGGCAACCGCTGAATTTCACGGACACCTCTCCCATCGGGAGAGGTGGAAACACTTTCATCCATGGAGGCCGATGTGCCGACTGAACGTTTCCAATTTACGAGCTCGGAAGGTCATCAACTCGCGGCAGCGCTTGACATGCCCGAGCAGGAACCAAAGGCCTATGCGCTGTTCGCGCATTGTTTTACTTGCGGCAAGGACGTGCTGGCTGCGAGGCGCATCGCGCTGGCGCTGGCGGCCACGGGCATCGCGGTGCTGCGGTTCGACTTTACGGGTCTTGGCTCCAGCGAAGGTGACTTTGCAAATTCCACCTTCTCGTCCAACGTCGCCGATCTCGTGCGCGCCGCCGACCATCTGCGCGAAACCCGCAAAGCCCCGGCGATCCTGATCGGTCATAGTCTCGGCGGCGCCGCCATTCTGGCCGCCGCGGTGCAAATTCCGGACGCAAAAGCCGTCGTCACCATCGCCGCGCCCTCCGATCCCGCCCATGTCACCGGCCTGTTCAAGGATCGCATCGAGGACATCCGCAAGCAAGGCAAGGTCGAAGTCTCGCTCGCTGGCCGGCCGTTCCACATCAGCAGCGAATTCCTCGACGACATCGCCGAGCATGGCCTGATGGCGCACGTGGCAAACCTTCACAAGGCGCTCTTGATCATGCAGTCGCCGACCGATGACACCGTCGGCATCGACAATGCGACGCGCCTCTTCGTTGCAGCCAGACATCCCAAGAGTTTTGTGTCGCTGGCCGGCGCCGATCATCTCCTGACCGGCAAGCGCGACGCCGCCTATGTCGCCGATGTCATCGCCGCCTGGGCCACGCGCTATCTCGATCCCCTGACATCGGAACAAGTGGCCGATCTCGGCGAAGCGCCGCGCATGGTCGTGGTTCGCGAAACCCGCAACAGCAAATTCCAGCAGACCATTTCCATCGGGCCGCATCGCCTGCTGGCCGATGAGCCCGTTGCCGCCGGCGGTGAAGATACCGGACTCGGACCGTATGATTTTGTGCTCGCGGGCCTCGGCGCCTGTACCTCGATGACCATACGCCTCTACGCCGAGCGCAAGTCGCTGCCGCTGGAACGGACCACGGTGACGCTGAAGCACGGCAAGATCCATGCGCAAGATTGCGCCGAATGTGAAACCAAGGCCGGGATGCTCGACCAGATCGACCTTGTGATTGCCATGGAAGGCGACCTCGACGCCGAGCAACGCAAGAAACTGATGGAAATCGCCGACAAATGCCCGGTGCACCGCACCCTCACCTCGGAAGTCCGTATCGTAACGCAGGCGGCGGATTGACGAACAATCGGGCGGGCGTATCATCCAACGCGTTTTCAAGCGAAGCCGGTACCGGTTCGCGTGAAGTAACGTCTCAAACAAAGACGCTTCGCAAGGAGCAATTCATGCCGGTCGTGGCACGCGTCGATCCCAAAGCCGTCTTTACGCCGGAAGAATGGAGCCGGCTGACGTCGCGCAGCTCGCTGCGGGGCATGTGGCTCGTGGTGCACGCCTGGGGCACCATCGCGGCGGCAATTGCGCTGGTGACGCTGTGGCCAAATCCCCTGACCTGGCTGATCGCGGTGATGGTCGTTGGCGCGCGCCAGCTCGGGCTGGCGATCCTGATGCATGAAGCCGCACATGGCGGGCTGCACGGCAACAAGGCGATCAATGAATGGGTCGGACAATGGCTGTGCGCGGTGGCGGTCGGGGCTGATCTTGCGAGCTACCGTTCCTATCACTTGCAACATCACAAATTCACCCAGCAGCCCGAGGATCCCGATCTCTCGCTGTCGGCGCCGTTCCCGATCACCAAGGAGAGTTATACTCGCAAGGCGATCCGCGATCTCACCGGCCAGACCTTTGTCAAGCAACGCCTGCCCCTGTTCCTGTCGCTGTTCAGGCGCAAGGAAGGCGATGACAATATCTCACATGAAAGCTTTGTCTCTGTTGGAGCCGACAAGATGGCGCGGTTCCTTTGCCTGAATGCGCTGATGTTCGTCGTGTTCTGGCTCGCGGGCGCGGGCATCTGGTATCTCGGCGTCTGGGTGTTCGCCATGGCCACCTGGCTGCCGCTGGTGACGCGCATCCGCAACATCGCCGAACACGCCTGCACCTCGACCGGGGAAGACCCGTTCAGCCACGCCCGCACCACGCTCGCCAATCCGATTGAGCGACTGTTGATCGCGCCCTATTGGGTGAATTTTCACGCCGAGCATCATCTCTTCATGTATCTGCCGTGCTATCGGCTGCCCGAGGCGCATCAGCTCCTGATCGAAAAGGGCCTGATCAAGCGGATGGAAGTGCGGCCGGGCTATCTCGACGTGATGCGGCTCGCGACCTCACGTCAGCGGGTCTGATCTCGCGTCCTGCGCCGACACCAGCGGCTGGACGCGGAGTGCTCCGCGCAGACCCGCAGCAGTTCCCAGCAAAATTCCACCAACCGCGACGAACGACGCTAGCGCTAGCGTGGAGAGGCCGGTGAGGCCCTGCCCGATCGAGCAGCCATAGGCCATCGCGCCGCCGGCTCCCATCAGCGCGGCGCCGCCGATCGAGCGCAGCATGTGGCGCGGCGAGCTAAATCCTTCCCAATGGAAGCGGCGGGTAACGAGCGCCGTCACGAGGCTTCCGGCGAACACGCCGGCGACCATGGTGATACCGAAATTCAGCGTCAGCCCGGTCGACAGCATGGCGTATTGCACGGCGTCGGCGATCGGCGCGATGAAGGTGAGCGAGGTGACGGCGGCGGGATTGAACTCGTCGGCGCCGAGATAGCCGGTCGCAAACCATCCCGCGGCAACCAGCAGGCCGACGGCGATCCCGGCCGCGATCTGGCCCCATGCGCGCTGGAACGGCGCATGCGCAAACGCGAAGATGATCAGCGCGCCGGCAATCACCGAAGCCGCAAGCGTCCGCGCAAATGTCTCGTGGACGCCCAGCGCCGACAACAATGCCGGCAGCGAAATGATCTTTGGCGCCGTCTGTGAGAGCTGCAGCACCGCGATCCGCCCCGGGGCGATCAGACCCTTGAGCGTCATCTGCGCGGCGATGCCGAGCACGATCACCACCACAAACGAGCGCAGATTGCCGCGGCCGAGCAGCACCAGCGCGCGCGAGCCGCAGCCGTTCGCAAGCACCATGCCGTAACCGAACAGCAATCCGCCGACAAACATCAGCGGCGCCGAAAACGACGGCTGCAGATAGATCGATTTGCCGAGATCGACGATGCCGCGTGCGGCCAGAAGCTGGGCGGCAACGATCGCAACCCCCAGCGCCAGCGCGTAGGTCCGGATCAGGCGGCTGTCGCCGTGGGCCCACCAGCCGCGCAGGCCGCTGAGCAGACAGAAGCCGCTCAACAGGCCGACCGCGCCATAGGCAAGACCGATCAGCAATCCGCTGATGACGACAATGCTGCCACCGTCCTGCACGGGCTTTCCTTGCGTTTTGCGGGGCCGTAATAGCCGCAACTCTCCAAATAAGATGCAATTGCCGCCCAGCTATAACGTTACCGACGCGGACCCGTCCACGGCTCCCGCCGCAGAGAACGAAGCTGTTGCCCGGCGCGCTGCAGAGGGAATAAAACCGTTGCCCTCAATCGAATTGGGAGAGGTTTCGTTCCCGCCGGGCTGGCAGGATCGTTGACAGCATGGCGGCTTCGCATCATGACTAACGGACTAATCGCAGAGACAAAGAGGCTTGTGCCAACAGGCCCGGCGAGTGCGGGAGGAAGCGTTTTGCATCGGATCCGGATCGACGGACGGCCGCTGATATCGGCGGGGAGACGACGGTGAACGTCAAGGCGACGCTTTCGTCAGACGATCTCGCGTGCGCCTGCGCCGAGGCGATGTGGAAGGAAGATGACGCCAGCAAGGGTCTCGGCATGGAGATCCTGCAGGTCAAGCCCGGCGAAGCGACGCTGACAATGACCATCAAGCCGTACATGGTCAACGGCCATAAGATCGCCCATGGCGGCTTCGTCTTTCTCCTGGCGGATTCGGCGTTCGCCTTTGCCTGCAACTCGCACAACGAGCGCACGGTCGCGGCCCAATGCAACATCTCCTTCATCCGGCCGGGCAAGCTCGGCGACCGGATGGTCGCTGTGGCGCGGGAAATCTCGCGAACCGGACGTTCCGGGATTTACGATGTCCGCGTCACCGTTGGTGATGTGACGGTTGCCGAATTGCGTGGTCATTCCCGCACCATCGGCGGCGCGTGGGTGCCGGCCACCGGGACGAACGCAAAATCAAAATAGACAGCTGATTTCAGGAAACGCGCGATGGCTTCGACCACCGTTCAATCAAGGAAAAGCGGTTACACCGCCGAAATGGATCAGGCCGAGCGGGCGTCGCGCGACGAGATCACCGCGCTGCAGACCGAACGCCTCGCCTGGTCGCTGGCGCACGCCTACGACAATGTCGCGCATTACAAAAAGGCGTTCGACGAGGCCGGCGTGAAGCCTGCCGATTTTCGGCAATTGTCGGACCTGAAGAATTTTCCGTTCACGGTGAAGACCGACCTGCGCGACAACTACCCGTTCAACATGTTCGCTGTCGCCCGCGAAAAACTGGTCCGCGTCCACGCCTCGTCCGGCACCACGGGAAAACCGATCGTGGTCGGCTATACCAGGGCCGATATCGAGACCTGGTCGGACCTGATGGCGCGCTCGATCCGTGCCGCGGGCGGCCGCAGCGGCATGATCATCCACAACGCCTACGGCTATGGCCTGTTCACCGGCGGCCTGGGGGTGCATTACGGCGCAGAAAAGCTCGGCTGCACCGTGGTGCCGATCTCCGGCGGCATGACCGAGCGGCAGGTGCAGTTGATCAACGACTTCAGGCCCGACATCATCACGGTGACGCCGAGCTACATGCTGGCAATTCTTGACGAATTCAAACGCCAGGGGCTGGACCCGCGCAAATCGTCCTTGAAGGTCGGCATCTTCGGCGCCGAGCCCTGGACCAATGCGATGCGCGCCGAGATCGAGCAATCGTTCGACATGGACGCCACGGATATCTACGGCCTGTCCGAAGTGATGGGCCCCGGTGTTGCGCAGGAATGCGTCGAGACCAAGGACGGCCTGCATATCTGGGAGGATCATTTCTACCCCGAGGTGATCGATCCCGAGACCGGCGCGGTTTTGCCGGACGGCGAAAAGGGCGAGTTGGTGTTCACCTCGCTGACCAAGCAGGCCTTTCCGGTCATCCGCTATCGCACCCGCGACCTGACGCGGCTGTTGCCGGGCACGGCGCGGCCGGGCATGCGGCGGATGGAGAAAGTCACCGGCCGCTCCGATGACATGATCATCCTGCGCGGCGTCAACCTGTTCCCGACCCAGATCGAGGAAGCGCTGCTCGCCACCGACTGGTGCGGCGGGCATTTTGTCATTGAACTGACGCGCGAGGGGCGCATGGACGAGTTGACGATCTTGGCGGAAGCGCGGACGGAAAGCTGGGACGGCAGCGGGCTTGTCGAACACGCCGAGCGGGTCACCGCCCACATCAAGAACACCATCGGCATATCAGCCCACGTGCGTGCGGTCGCGCCCGACACATTGGAGCGCTCGCTTGGCAAGGCCAAGCGGGTGATCGACAAACGGCCGAGGGAGTAGCCCATCCACCGCCGTCATTCCCCGTGGCAGCTAAATATGATCGTAATCCACCACGACCCGCTCCGAGGTCGGCCGCGCCTGGCAGGTGAGAATGAATCCCTTCTCGAGCTCCCACGGTTCCAGCGAGTAGTTCACTTCCATCTCCGCGCTACCCTCGACCAGCTTGGCGCGGCAGGTGGAGCACATGCCGCCCTTGCAGGCGAACGGCAAATCGACGCCTCCGCGCAGCGCGGCATCGAGAATGGCCTCGCCGTCGGCAACCGGCACCTCGCGGCGCTTGCCGTCGATGATCAGCGCGGCATGCGCCTTCGGCGGCGCGCTCGTGGGGACGATGGCTTTCGGGCGCGGCTTACCGCCGAGCCCTGAGACAAAACGCTCGACATGGATGCGATCGGCGGCAATGCCGATATCCCGGCAGGCCGCTTCGATGTCCTCGCTCATGCCGGTGGGGCCGCAGATGAAGGCGTGATCGACGCTGTTCGCCGGGACCAGCGAACGCAACAGCACCCTCACCTTCTCGCCATCGAGCCGGCCGCGCAGGATCGGAATGTCCTGCTCTTCGCCCGAGATCACATGGAAGACCGACAGCCGTTGGATAAAACGGTCCTTGAGTTCTTCGAGGGCCTCGCGAAACAGCATGCCGGCGGTCGAGCGATTGCCGTAGAGCAAAAAGAACCGGCTATGCGGCTCGCGCGCGAGCACGCCCTTCACGATCGAGAGGATCGGCGTGATGCCGGAGCCGGCGGCGAAGCCGACATAGACCCGTGCCTCATCGGGCGCTGGTGCGACGCCGAAGCGGCCGGTCGGCGTCATGACGTCGAGTTCGTCGCCGGGTTTGAGCTCGTCGGCAGCCCAGCTCGAGAACGCGCCGCCATCGACCCTTTTCACCGCGATTCGCAATTCGCCGTCCTCGGGGCCGGAGCAGATCGAATAGGAGCGGCGCACTTCCCCGCCGTCCATGGTCGTGCGCAAGGTCAGATATTGTCCGGGAGCAAAGCTGTAATCGTCGGCGAGATCATCCGGAATCGCAAAGGTCAGCGATACCGCGTCTGCCGATTCGCGGCGCACGTCGTTCACGGCGAGGCGGTGGAATTTTGGTATCTGCGACATCGGAACTTTCCGCTTACAAGTCCTATGACTTCACTTACCAGGCGAAGCGACGAAGCAATCCACTCTTGCTTTGCCGCGAGATGGATTGCTTCATCGCAATGACGGCGACGGCAGCCATGCTCAGTGACATTTGAAATAGTCGAACGGTTCACGGCAGTTCTTGCAGCGCCACAGTGCTTTGCACGATGTCGAACCGAACTCGGACAGCACTTCGGTGTCGATCGAGCCGCATTGCGGGCACGCCACCTGCTCGACGCCGAACAGCGCGCGGCGGGAGCTGGCGGCCAGCGGTGGTGCGATGCCGTATTCCCGGAGCTTGCGGCGGCCGTCCTCGCTCATCCAGTCGGTGGTCCAGGCCGGCGACAGCACGGTGCGCACTTTCGAGTTGCGAAAACCAGCGCGTTCCAGCGCGAGTTCTATTTCCAGCGTGATCATGTTCATCGCGGGACAGCCGGAATAGGTCGGCGTGATCGCGACCTCGACACGGCCATCTGATATCACGACCTCGCGCAGCACCCCGAGATCGGCGATGGTGAGCACGGGAATCTCGGGATCGACCACTTCAGCCGCGGTATCCCAGGCCCGCTGCCGTAATTCCGCATCATCGAATAACGCGGTCACCATGTGACCCCCGGAAAGGTTCGTTGCATCGATTGCAGCTCGCTCAGCAGATGGCCGAGATGCTCGCTGTGCCGTCCGCTGCGGCCGCCCTGCTGCATCCAGTCGCTTTTGGGCAGGACCAGCGTTGCTTCACTGACGACATCGGAAATCGTCCGGACCCACTGCGGCCGCAAAATCGCGGCGTCAACCGCGATGCCGGCGTCGATCAGGGCACGCTCGCTGTCATCGACCGCAAACATCTCGCCGGTGAAAGCCCAGAGATCGTCGATTGCGACTTGCACGCGGGCGTGGCTCTCCTCGGTGCCGTCGCCGAGCCGGACCATCCATTCCGATGAGTGTCTCAGATGATAGGCGCTTTCCTTTTCGGATTTCGCCGCGATCGCCGCCAGCGTCGCATCGCTCGACTTCATCATCGCGCGCCAATAGAGGTCGGCGAAAGCTGCGTAGAAGAACTGCCGCACCATGGTACGCGCGAAATCGCCGTTCGGCTGTTCCAGCAGCAGGAGGTTGCGGTACTGGCGCACATCGCGCAAATACGCAAACCTGTCTTCGTCGTTGCCGCTGCCCTCGACCTTAGCCGCATAGGAATACAGTTCGCGCGCCTGCCCCAGGAGATCGAGGCCCATATTGGCGAGCGCCATGTCCTCTTCCAGCATCGGCGCGTGACCGCACCATTCCGATAGCCGATGCCCCAGGATCAGCGCGTCGTCGGCGCGGCGCAGCGTGTACAGCACCAGCGGGGTTTCGGAGACCTGGATCGATGCGACGGCCATGTTCATCAACCTGCTTGTTGTCATTGCGAGGAGCGATTTGTCCGCCGTAGCTCAACGAGCGAAGGCGGAAGCGACGAAGCAATCCAGTCTTTCCTGGGCCTTGGATTCCTTCGCGGCGCTCGCAATGACCGTTTCAACAATTGCGACCTCACCTCACGCAGAGAATGATAAATCACATATGCCCGACTTCATCCGGCACATCATAAAATGTCGGATGGCGGTAGATCTTGGATTCCGCCGGTTCGAACATCATGCCCTTCTCGGCGGGATCGGACGCCGTGATCGCGCTCGACGGTACAACCCAGATCGACAGACCCTCGCCGCGGCGGGTGTAGATGTCGCGTGCGGCCTGCAACGCCAGCGTCGCATCGCTCGCATGCAGCGACCCGACATGCTTGTGCGCGAGCCCGTTGCGGCTGCGAATGAAGACTTCCCACAGCGGCGTGTTCGGCGTGGCCATCATTACCTCCCTGAATTACTATGCGGCTTGCACCGCAGACCTTTGCTTGCGTTTCTCGGAATAAACCTGCGCTGCCTCGCGCACCCACGCGCCCTCGTCATGCGCCTTGCGCCGCACCGCCAGCCGCTCGCGGTTGCACGGGCCGTTGCCGGCCAGCACCTGCTTGAACTCGTCCCAGTCGATCGCGCTGTACACCCAGTGCCCGGCCTCATCCTGTTTCATGCCGGGGTCGGGGATGGTGAGGCCGAGATAATGCGCCTGCGGCACCGTCGCATCGACGAACTTTTGGCGCAGTTCGTCATTGGAAAACCGCTTGATCTTCCATTTGGTCGAGGTGTCGCTGTGCTGGCTCGCCTGGTCGGGCGGCCCGAACATCATCAGCACCGGCCACCACCAGCGATCGAGCGCGCTCTGTGCCATCGCCTTCTGCTCTTCGGAGCCGCGCGCCAGCGTCAGCATGATTTCAAAACCCTGCCGCTGATGGAAGGATTCTTCCTTGCAGACCCGGATCATTGCGCGCGCGTAAGGACCATAGGAACAGCGGCACAGTGGAATCTGGTTCATGATCGCAGCCCCATCGACCAGCCAGCCGATCGCGCCGATGTCCGCCCAGGTCAAAGTCGGGTAATTGAAGATCGATGAATATTTTGCCTTGCCGGCAAGCATCAGGTCGACCAGTTCTTCGCGCGAGGTGCCAAGCGTCTCGGCCGCGGCATAGAGGTAAAGCCCGTGGCCGCATTCGTCCTGAACCTTGGCGAGCAGCGCCGCCTTGCGGCGCAGCGAAGGCGCGCGCGTAATCCAGTTGCCTTCCGGCAGCATGCCGACGATTTCGGAATGCGCATGCTGTGAAATCTGCCGCGTCAGCGTCTTGCGATAGGCAGCAGGCATCCAGTCGTTCGGCTCGATGCGCTCCTCGGCGTCGATGCGCGCCTGGAACGCCGCCGCGCGCGTGGCGTCCTCGATGTTGCGGTCGTCTGCGTCGGATGTATTGAGCGCCTGTGTGTACATGGCCGACCTCCCGGGAACTTCTCGGCGGTTAATATATAACAAAATTTTGGATTCGCAATCTATTTTTGTAACATGAAGCTAGTCGGCAAACCGCCGCGCCAGTTCCTTGCCGGCGGCCGGCAGCGGCCCGCTTACGTTAGTTCCATGCCGGTCAAGCCATTGCTCGGAGGCCGGAAGCAGCCCGCGATAGATTTCGCCGCAGAGTTTTCGCGCGGCCCGGCCCGGCCAGTCTGCGGGCAGCAAGGCGGTCGGCAACAGTGGGTCGCGCAGCACCACCCGCCGGTAATGATGGATCAGCAATATCCGCGCGGTGAAAGCGTCGGCGTCCGCGAGCGGCCCACGGTGGTCGATCCAGCCGCGCAACGGTTCAAACATCTTCATGAATTTCTGATAGGCATCCGCGGTGCGATCGAGCGGCCAGCTTTCGCTGAGCAGACGCCGGCCGGCCTCGTCCTCGGCGGAAACCTCCAGACGGACCGCGCCAGCGGCCTCTTCGGGGATTGGAGCGCCCGACGGTGCAACCCACACGCCCGGCAACGGAGTGCCGAAGCCGGCATTCTTCAGCGCCTCACGGGACGCCTCGCGATCCCTGCCGTTGCCGATCAGCAGAAGCTCAAAGCGTCCGGTCCAGTCGGAGGCCGGTGCACCGTAGATGTGCCGGGTCGCAATATTGAAAGTCTGCCGCTCGCTCTGCACCAGCCGATAAAAACTGTTGCGGCCGACCTTGGCTCGTTCGAACCAGCCGTCTGCCGTCAACCGCGACATCGCGGTTCGCACCACGGAGCTGTCGATGTCGATTGTCTTGAAAAACTCCAACAGCGTTCCGAGCCAGACCGAACCGCCGCGCGGCACGATCGCATCGCCGAACACAGTGATGACGATGGAGCCGGTGCGCGAAGGTTCGCGCTTGAGCTGTTCGATGATGCGGGCAAGCGGATGCGCCATGCGCAACGCATAGCGCGTTTTGCGGATTTGCGACAACGGCGGCCTGCAGGCAGGCCGCGGCAATCACCTGGCCGGATCGGGATAGACGAGGCTGCGCCAGCCGCCGCGGTCGAACGGCGCCCATTTGCCTTCCGGCTGGGCGAGACGATCGGCGACCGCATAAACCACGGCGGGATGGTGACCCATGCCGCAATGGCTGCTTTCGACTTCGATGTTCTCCGAGCGCGCGGATGGCTTTTCCATGCAGCCCTGCCACGCGCAGATGCCGTCGGTGCGGCTGAAGATAGCGGTGGTCGGCACCGGCGGCGTGTCCGAGAGCGATCCGCCGAAACGCGGATCCGCTTCATCGGCGCGGCGGCCGCTCGCCATCTCATAGACGCGCCAGGCGTTGGTCGCCTTCGGGTGGCCCGCGAACGGACTGCCGAGCGTGATCACCGAGCGCACCCGATCCGGCATCATTTTTGCCAATTGCCGCGCATATAGGCCACCGAGGCTCCAGCCGACCAGGCTGATCTTTCGGCCGTGCGCGTCGCTGAGTTCACGCACCAGATCGACCATCGCACGCTGCACGCCGTCGCGCAGGCCGAGGTTGCGGCCCTGACGCCAGCCGCTGACGGCATAGCCGCGGTTCTTCAAAAAGCTGCGCAGCGGACGGGTCGAGGTGTCGGACGCGACCAGCCCGGGCAACACCAGCACCGGATGGCCGTCGCCCCTTGGCGCCAGGCTGAGCAACGGCAATGCGCCGAGAAACGCGCCAAGCTCGTGGATCGCCCGCCCCTCCAGAAACATCAGGGTTTTGGAGGGTGGGCGCAGCGTCTGGGCGGACATCGCAATTCCTCTCATGGCCGGCCTCGAACCGGCGGCCAAATTGAACTGTTTGAATACGCTGGACTCGCGCAATCGTTCCGCAACGCAACAATGCCTTGAATCAAGCTAGGACGCTGATTCCATCATTCAAGCGGGCGACATCGAATCGGACAATAGGCCGCCGCGTTTAAAACGCGCCCAGTGATCTAAAAGTCACAACCACCGCAGCAGGACTTCGGCGGTATAGAGCCCCAGGCCGGCAAGGCCGCCGATCAAGGAGCCGTTGAAGCGGATGTATTGCAGGTCCCTGCCGATGTTGATTTCGATCAGTGAAATCAACTGCCCCATGTCCCACGCCTTGACCTGATCGGCGATGAAGCTGGAGACGCCGCTCTTCTGGTCGGCGATAAAACTTCGAAGCACGGCCACGAAACCCTGGTTGATCTCGGCTCGCAGTTCGGGATCGGCCGCGAGCGCCTCGCCGGCCTTCGTGAACATTCCTGCAAGATGTTGCTGCAGCACCTGCGTCTCGCCAGAGGCGCTGCGTTCGATGAACGATCGCGTGTTCGACCAGATGTTGCGCGCCAGGTCAGCGAGTTCGGGTCGCGCCAACAGGTCGCGCTTCAGGCCGTCGATGCGGCCGGCAATGGCCCTATCGGTGCCGAGCCGGTCTACGAACGACAGCAGCATGCGATCAAACTCCCCGCGAAACGGGTGTTGCGGATCGTTTCGCACTTGCTCGAAGAATTTCGTCGCGGAGGCGACGATCCTGTTCTCCAGGAATTTGTCGGCACGATAGAGTTTGAGGAGCGTCGGCATTTCGGCGCGGATTTTGTCGCGGATCACGGCCATGGTTTCGGGCTCGGTCAGCGACCGGTGCACCACGCGCAGGATGTCGTCGAGCAGTCCCTGGTGCCGGCCCTCGGCCACGAAGGCGCGCAGCGTGCCGGCGGCGAGCGGCGCCAGATCGATTGACTGCAACTGGCTGGTGATGCGGCGGGTGATGAACGTCATCAGGCCCGAGGTTTCCGTCGCGTTCACCGCCTCGGGCAATAGCCGCAGCGTGAAGCGGGCCAGATCGGCGCTGCGCTTGCGGTCGCGCAGCCAGTCGGCGATGAACGAGGCGAAATCAATCTGGCGCAGCTTGGCTTCGACCGGCGCCTCTTCGAGAAAATGCAGCTCGATGAATTCGCCGAGCTTGTCGGCGATGCGGTGCTGATTGCTCTGGATGACTGCGGTGTGCGGGATCGGCAATCCCAAAGGCCTCCTGAACAGCGCCACAACCGCATACCAGTCGGCAAGACCACCGATGGTGGCGGCTTCCGCGAATGCCGCGACGAAGCCGAAGGCCGGATGCATCGGAAGCAACATCTTCGCCGTCACGAACAGCGCCAGCGTGCCCACAAGCACCAATGTGGCCACCGCCTTGACCCGCCGCAACTCGGCCGCCCGCGCGGCATCTCCGGGCGCATCGAACGAGAAGGTGTTTTGCGCGGTCATGGCGCCTTTCGGGGCGAATGATAGTTGAGTTCAAGGATAGCAACTTCCCTCATTGCGAGCGAAGTGAAGCAATCCAAGCCGTCATTCCGGGGCGATGCAACGCATCGAACCCGGAATCTCGAGATTCCCCGATGCGCAATTGCACATCTGAGGTCTGGTGCAAACGCACCATCCCGGAATGACGGCTTGGATTGCTTCGTCGCTTGCGCTCCTCGCAATGACGGAGGGGCAACGATGATCTATGCGGGTACATGCCAAAAAGAAGGCCCGCACGAAGCGGGCCTTGAATTAACGACTAATCCAAACCGTGTCAGGCGGTCTTGGTGTAGACCTTGGCGAAATTAGCCTGGGCGGTCTTGGCACCGTCGGCGACGAGCTTGCCGAGATATTCGGTCGAAGCCTTCGCCCGCGACATGAACACTTCGCCGCGCGAGCGCAGCATGTCGGACTGGATCTGGACCGCCTCGTTGATCGACTTGGCGGAAGCCAGTTTGTCAATGCCGGCAAAGAACGCCTCGGCGTCCTGATAGAGGGCGTCCTGGATGTTGCGGCTGATCTTGGCGGCTTCGCTAACCGAACCCGCAACGGCGGTCTCGATCGCGGCAGTCACCTTTTCCGAACCGGCATGAAAGTCGGCAGCGCGCTCCTTGGCAGTGCCGGCGGTCTTCTTCACGAACTCACGGGCGGCTTCGGGAACTTCCAGGTTCTGGAGGTTCTTGAGCGCGTCGGTGACGGGCGCGAAAGCTTCCTTGACGGTGTTCAGCACGGAGTTGGTTTCGGTCTCGGTGGTCATTTGGGTCTCTCCATCCTCAGGTTTGAGCTATGGGCTCACCCCGTCCGGATTGGCCCGGGGCGACATCGATGTGCCATAGTTAATGGTGCGACGCAACATATATGTTGCGATGCGATATCACGAATTAGTGATCAGCTGCCGAATTGGGCGGTTCAGGCGCCCTCCAGCCCAACAATCAGGCTTGGGGCCGAACCGCGTCGGCTAACCCATAGGCCTCCATCTGGGCCCGGACCTGCGCCACATTATGCGCGAGGACGACAATATCGTGCTTTTTGCCGGAGAGATCGCGGACATGGTCGTGCAGCAGCGCCTCGGCCTTGAATCCAAGGCCTTCGAAAATCGCGATCGCGCCGGTCTGATCGACTGTCATCTGAACGAGCAGCTTTTCCAGGCCGACGCTCAAAGCGAGGGCAAAGGTTTCCTGCGACAGCGCCCGGCCCACCCCCAGGCCGCGCACATCCGGCGAGATCACGTTACGGATTTCGCCGACATGCGGCGACCATGAGTGCGGATCGCGCACGATCGTGCCACATCCGACCACCCTGGCCGATTTCACCGCCAGGAGGCTTGTGATCGAACCGCGCTCGATCTCCTTGATCCAGGCGGCCAGTACCTTCGGCTCGCTGATGTTGCGCGGCAGGAACAAAAGATCGTGCACCGGGAGCATTTGCGCGAATGCCAGAACCGCCGCCCCGTCGGCCGGTCCCATGATCCGAAATTCGATGTCGCCCGCCTCGGTAGCGACGTGGAGCGGATAGCTGCGGGTTTCGCTTGGGCTCATATCGATCTCTCACCTAACCATGCGTCGAGTTTCGGCCACAGCCGTTTTATCGCGTTGGCGCCGGCGACCAGGCTGACATGGCCGCCCTTGAGAATGACCTCTTCCTTGTCGGCCGAGCCGATCTTCTGGATCAGCGGTTTCGCGGCGTCATAGGGCACGATGTGGTCGTGCTCGGCGACCGCATGCAGGATCGGCACCGTGATCCTGGAAATATCGACCGCATGGCCGCCGACCGACATCGTGTCGTTGTAGAGCTTGTTGTCCCACATCAGGTCCTTGGTGATGGTGCGGAAATATTCGCCGGCCAGCGGCAGCGTGTCGGTCGCCCAGCGATCGAACATGCGGTACGACTTGACGTATTCATCGTTCCAGATGTTTTCCCACAATTGCACCTGGCTCGCGGCGCGCGAGGCCGGCCGCAGCATCTCGAACGACGACAGGATCATCTCGGGAGGCACGTTGCCAACGCTGTCGACCAGCCGGTCGACGTCAAAATAGCGCTTGTCCGAGAAATTCCTGAACAGCTTCATCTCGCGGAAATCGACCGGCGTCGTGAAGCAGATCAGGTTCTTCATCGGCCCGTCGGCGAAGATCGAGCCGTACAGCAGCGACAGCACGCCGCCGAAGCAATAGCCGATCACGGTGACGTCGGTCTCGCACGAATCTTGCTGCACGCGACGGACGCAATCCGGAATGAAGTCGAGGACATAATCCTCCATTGCCAGGCGTTTCTCTTCGGGTTTTGGTGCGGACCAGTCCAGCATGTAGACGTCGTAGCCGCGCTTCAAGAGAAACTCGATGAAACTCTGGCCCGGCACCATGTCGAGGATATAACCGCGGTTGGTGGTCGCCATCACGATCAGGATCGGCACGCGGTAGATCTCGTCCGACATCAGCCGGTAGTGATAGAGATTCATCGTGCCGCGGACATTCAGGATGTCCTTCGGTGTCGATCCCAGCGACGGGCCCGATGAAGCGATATATTCAACGCCCTTGATGCTGCGCTGGATCGCGCGTTGCACTTCGGATTGAATCCGGTCCGGGATCGACGCCAGGTCGAGGCCGGCGGCGGCGTTCATTTTGGCTCTCCGCCGGCAGACGGCGGACGTTTTGTTCGCGGCGGCTTTGGCGCAGCGGGATAGCCGCCTTGCGGCCCGCCCGGGATACCGTGGACATGATGAAGCAGCGCCTTGATCTCGTTCTGCTGGCCTTCGATGGACTGCAGCCGCTCGGCCATGCTGACCATCTGCGCCCGGCTCGGCAGGTTCATGCCGACCAGGTATTTCTCCATGAGATCGCCGAGCTGCTTTTGCGCGCCCGCCGAGACCCCGCCGACCTGGTTGACGACCCTGCTGAATTCCGGCGACTCCATGGCCTGGTTGGCGAAGGCGTTGAATCCCTTCTCCATCTCGCCGATCATAGTTTGCCACAGTGCGACCGGATCGTTGCTCTTGTTTGCCATCGGCGTCCTCCGGCATGATCGCGAATGTCTCGCTTGTTTCGCATCATACCACACTGTTGCGCAGAGGCGGTCAACATCGCGGCGGTCGATTGTCCGGCCGTCACGCCTTCTGCAGCGCGAAAAACCATGTCATAGAGTCATCACCGCAATACCGGCCAGGGGAACAACCAAGGTGAATGCACTTGCCCATCAGCCGCCGCAAATCGCCCACGCCAACGGCATCGACCTCTGCTACGAGATCTTCGGCGACGCCGATGCGGAGCCAATGCTGCTGATCATGGGGTTGGGGACCCAGATGATCCATTGGGATGACGATTTTTGCCGGCAGCTTGCCGCGCGCGGGTTTCGCGTGATCCGGTTCGATAATCGCGACATCGGCAAGTCCAGCAGGCTCTCTGGTGGCAAGCGCTTGACCGCGCTCGAACTGCTCAAGCTGCGATTCCTGAAGATTCCCGTCGCCGCGCCCTATACGCTGCGGGACATGGCGGAAGACGTGATCGGGCTGATGGATGCGCTCCACATCACGTCGGCCCACGTGGTCGGTGCCTCCATGGGCGGCATGATCGCCCAGGAAATCGCGATCTCGTTTCCGCAGCGGGTACGCTCGCTAACCTCGATCATGTCGACGACGGGCAATCCAAAGGTGCCGCCGCCAACCCGCGAAGCCACGGCGATGCTGTTGGCGCCGCCGCCGAGCACCAAGGAAGAATACTTTGCCCGCTATGCGCAAACCTGGAAGATCCTTCGCGTCGGCAGTTTTCCGGAAGACGAGGCGCTCGATCGCGCGCGCGCCGAACGCACCTTTGAACGCGGCCTCAATCCGGCCGGCGCCGGAAGACAACTCCGCGCGATCCTGGCCTCCGGCAGCCGCAAGGAGCGGTTGCGTTCGGTGAAGGCGCCGACACTGGTGATTCACGGCACCGTCGATCCGTTGGTGCGCCCCGAGGGCGGCAAGGACACCGCCGCCTCGATATCAGGCGCCAAACTGCTGATGATCGAAGGCATGGGCCACGCGCTGCCGATCCGGATGTGGCCTCAGATTGTTGACGCGATCGACAAACATGCACACGCGGCTTCAGCGAAAGCGATGCAATAGGAGGATGCCATGAAACTGGAAGGCGGATGTTATTGCGGAAGTGTGCGCTATGTCGCCGAAGGCGAGCCGATGATGAAGGCGCAATGCCATTGCCGCGAGTGCCAATATATCTCAGGCGGCTCTCCCAACATGTTCATGCTGATGCCGATCGGCGGCTTCAGCTATACCAAGGGAACACCCAAACAATTCACGCGCAGCGATCTGGAGGGCGCGGTGACGCGCGATTTCTGCGCCGAGTGCGGTACACATCTGCTGACGCGGCGGCCCGGTCTGCCTGCGGCCATTCTGAAAATCGGCACGCTCGACGATCCCGCTTTGTACGGCAGCCCGCAAATGGCGATCTTCACGATCGACAAACAGGCGTTCCATGCAATTCCCGAGGGCTTGCCGAGTTTTGAGCGATTGCCGAAAAGGTAAAGGCGCAAGAATTATATCGTCAATTATATCGTCGTCCCTGCGACAGCGGCGACCCATAACCACCGGCGTTTGTTGGAGCAGAAGCCGTTAGCCATCGTGCCAAAACGCGAGGCCGCGGCGTATGGGTTCCCCGCGTTCGCGGGGACGACTCGTGGTTAGGTCCGTGCCTCACCCGCCCGCCCAGACATCGAGCACGTAGCGATTCTTCGCGCCGAGGTCGTCGATCCAGCGCTGTCCCGCATCGGCGCCGGCGCCGCTGCGTTCGCGATAGATCGCAACCAGGGCTGCCTTGATGTCGGGCTCCATCTTGCCGCCGTCGCCGCAGACGTAAATGATCGCGCCGTTTTCGATCAGGCTCCAGATCCGGTCCTTTTGCGCCGCTACCAGGTTCTGCACATAGGTTTTTGGGCCCTCGCCACGCGAGAACGCGGTGTACAGTTCGGTGATGCCGTCGACGGCAAACGCTTTCAGCTCGCCAGCGTAGAGATAATCCTGGTCGGGGTGGCGGCA